>NZ_AQOI01000299.1:0-12257 GCF_000364665.1 Xanthomonas sp. SHU 199 | reverse complement strand
AGCGGCCGGCGCCTGGCTCGCCGCGGCGGCGCGCGGCGCCTCGTCCGGGCGCACCGCATCCAGCGCCCGCTGCACCAGGGCCTCGTCGTAGTTGCTGGCGGCCACGATCTCGATGCCCTCGTCGGTACGCCGGTTGGACAGGATCACCGCATCCGGCCCGTGCTCGTCGCGCACCATCCGGAAGGCGGTGCGCATGTCGGGGGCGACAAAGCGTTTGATCTTCATGGGTGCGAGCCGGGAATGGTGAATGGGGAATGGGGAATGGATGCGTGATCGGTGCCGATACGTGGCGGGCCGCGGTGTCGTGTCCGGTTTTTCGTGATCGTGTTCATTGCTCTCTCCGCTGCCGGGGCAAGGGTGCGATTCCCCATTCCCTGTTCCCGATTCCCGTCATCTCAACTGATCGTGCCCACCAGCTTCAGCCGCTTGTCCTCCGGCACTTCGCTGTAGGACAGGACCGACAGCGCGGGGACGCTGTGGCGGACCAGGCGGGCGAGGGCGGCGCGGACCTGCGCCGGCACCAGCACCACCGCCGGTTCGTTGCGCGCCTCCTGCTTGCTCACGCAGTCCGCCAGACTTTGGTGCAAGCGTTCGGCCAGTCCGGGTTCCAGCGCCGCGCCGTTGCCCTGGGTAGAGTCCTGCAAGACGCGTTCCAATTGCGGGGCGAGGGTGAACACCGGCAGTTCCGGGGCCATGCCGGCGATCTCCTGGACGATGAACCGGCCCAGGGCGTTGCGCACGGCGGCGGTGAGCGCGCCGGGTTCCTGACTCTGCGGAGCGTGCTCGACCAGGGCCTCGACGATCTTGCGCAGCTGCCGCACCGGGATCTTCTCGATGAGCAGGTTCTGCAGCACCCGCACCACCACCGACAGCGGCAGCGCCTTGGGGGTGAGGTCCTCGACCAGCTTGGGCGCGCTCTTGGCCAGGGTCGCCAGCAACTGCTGCACTTCCTCGTGGCCGAGCAGTTCCGGGGCGTGCTCGCGGATCAGGTGCGAGAGGTGGGTGGCGATCACCGTGGCCGGGTCGACCACGGTGTAGCCCATGGTCTCGGCCTGGGCGCGCAGGTGCGGCTGGATCCAGATCGCATCCAGGCCGAACGCCGGGTCCTTGCCGGGAATGCCGTCGATCTTGCCGAGCGCGCCGCCCGGGTCCAGCGCCAGCTCGCGGTCCGGGTGGATGTCGGCGGTGGCCACCGGCACGCCGTGCACCAGCAGACGGTAGGCGTTGGCAGGCAGTTCCAGGTTGTCGCGGATGTGCACCGGCGGCACCAGGAAACCGATGTCCTGGGTCAGCTTGCGGCGCACGCCCTTGATCCGCGCCATCAACTCGCCACCCTGGGTCTTGTCCACCAGCGGGATCAGCCGGTAGCCGACCTCCAGGCCCAGCGGGTCGATCGGACGCAGTTCGTCCCAGCCCAGTTCGGCATTGGCCTGAGCGGCGGCCGCGGCCTGCGGTGCCGCCTCGGCCGCGGCCGGCGGCGGCAGCAGGCTGCGCTTCCACATCTTCCAGGCCAGCAGGCCCAGGATCAGCGCCAGCGTCAAGAAAGCGACGTTGGGCATGCCCGGGATCAGGCCGACCAGGCCCAGGATCGCCGCGGCCACCGCCAGCGCCTTATGCTGGCCGAACACCTGGCCCATCATCGAGGCGCCCATGTCCTGCGAGCGCGAGGCGCGGGTGACCAGCATCGCCACCGCCGAGGACACCAGCAGCGCCGGCAGCTGCGCGACCAGGCCGTCGCCGATCGACAGCAGGGTGTAGGTGGAGGCGGCCTGCGCCACCGGCATGCCATGCTGCAGCACGCCGACCGCCATGCCGCCGATCAGGTTGATGAACAGGATCAGGATGCCGGCGATGGCGTCGCCGCGGATGAACTTGCTGGCGCCGTCCATCGAGCCGTAGAAGTCCGCTTCCTCGCGCACTTCCTCGCGGCGGGCCTTGGCTTCCTCGCGGGTCAGCAGGCCGGCGTTGAGGTCGGCGTCGATCGCCATCTGCTTGCCGGGCATGGCGTCGAGGATGAAGCGTGCGGTCACTTCCGACACGCGCCCGGCGCCCTTGGTGATGACCACGAAGTTGATGATGGTCAGGATCGCGAACACCACGATGCCGACCGCATAGTTGCCGCCGATCACGAATTCGCCGAAGGCCTCGATCACCTTGCCGGCGGCGCCGTGGCCGCCCTGGCCGTTGATCAGGATCACGCGGGTGGAGGCCACGTTCAGCGCCAGGCGCAGCATCGTGGTCATCAGCAGCACGATCGGGAAGATGCTGAACTCCAGCGGCCGCTTCACGTACACCACCGCCAGCAGCACCATCAGCGAGATGGCGATGTTGAAGGTGAACAGGGCGTCCAGCACCGGTGCGGCCAGCGGCACCACCACCATCGCCAGCATCAGCAACACGATCACCGGGGCGCCGAGCCCGTGCTTGATCATGTCCATGACTTTGCGCGTGTTCATCTGCGCGGCAGGCTGACTCATGGCTGGCTCCCCGGGGCGAATTCATCCACTTCCAGCGGCGGCAACGGCGGCATCGGCCCGCTGCGCCAGGCGCGCAGCGTGTAGACGTACGAGAGGACCTGCGCCACCGCGGAATACAGTCTCACGGGAATTTCCTTGCCGAGTTGGCCTTCCCTATACAAGGCGCGTGCCAAAGGCGGCGCCGAGATCACCGCCACGCGGTGCTGCTCGCCGACCTCGCGGATGCGGAAGGCGATCTCGTCCACGCCCTTGGCGACCACGGTGGGGGCGCGCATGCGCCCGCTCTCGTACTTCAGCGCCACCGCATAGTGGGTGGGGTTGACCACCACCACGTCGGCCTTGGGCACGGCTTCCATCATCCGCCGCTGCGACATCTGCATCTGCATCTGGCGGATGCGGCCCTTCACCTCGGGGCTGCCGTCGTTTTCCTTCATTTCCCGGCGCACTTCCTCCCGGGTCATCTTCAGTTTGCGGATGTAATTCCACTTCTGATAGGGCGCGTCGATCGCCGCCAGCAGCGCCAGCGCGCCGGCGGTGTACAGCAGCAGCCGCAGGGTGAAGCCCAGGCCGTGGCCGATGGCCTGCTCCAGCGGCTGCAGGAGCAGGCCACGCAGGAAGTCGGTGCTGCCCCACAGGCACAGCATCGCGGCGCCGCCGACGAAGCCCATGCGCAGGATCGACTTGAGCAGTTCGACGATGGTCTCGGCGCCGTACATGCGGCTGAGCCCATTCATCGGGTTGAGCCGGTCGAACTTGGGCATCAGCGCCTGGCCGGAGAAGCGCAGGGTGCCCATCAGCACCGGCGCGGCGAAGCTGGCCGCCAGGCAGATGCCGACCAGCGGCAGCACCACCCAGAGCAGGTTCAGCAGCAAGTCGCCGAAATGGCCGAACATCGCCTGCGGATGCTCGCGCAGCGACAGGTCCGGGCGCAGCGCCTGTTTCAGCCAGGCCACCGCCCCGGCGGCCATGGAGGTGGACAGGCCCATCAGGGCGAAGACGCCGGCGCTGAACACCGCGGCGGTCGCCAGTTCGCGCGAATGCGGGATGTTGCCCTGTTCGCGGGCTTCGCGCAGACGTTTGTCTGTTGGCTGTTCTGTGCGCTCTGCGCCTTCTTCGCTCTCGGACATCGGGGGTGCGCTCGGCCAGGATCGACCCTGCGCACTGCAAGGACCGTGCCGGTCCCTGGCCCGGATTCCGGGCGCTGCCGCCGCGCCTCTCGGCCGCGGCGGCGGCTAGGCGAGTTGCAGCTCGACCCGGTCGCGGCCCAGCCGCTTGGCCTGGTACAGCGCCGCGTCGGCGCGCGCCAGCAGGTGCTGCAGCGGTTCGCCCGGTCGATACCAGGCCACGCCGATCGAGGCGGTGATCGCCAACTGCCGCTCGCCGATGCGCAGCGGCTGCCCGGCGATGGTGGCGCGCAGGGCCTGCAGCCGCTCGCCGCAGCTCGGCGGCAAGCCGGGCAGCACGGCCAGCAGTTCCTCGCCGCCGTAGCGGCCGACCAGGTCGGCGTCGCGCAGGTTGGCGCCCAGGCGCCGCGCCACCTCGATCAGCACCGCGTCGCCCACCAGGTGGCCGTGTTCGTCGTTGATCCGCTTGAAGTGGTCGAGGTCGATCATCGCCACTGCCAGCGGGGTCTGCTCGGCGTCGCTGCGGCGCATCTGCGCCGCCAGCGCCTCGAGGATGCCGGCGCGGTTGAGCAGGCCGGTGAGGGCGTCGTGCGAGGCCTTCACCGCCAGTGCGGCGCGGGCGATCTCCAGTTCGCGCTTGTCGTGTTCCAACTCCTCGGTGCGCAGCGCCACCAGTTCGGCCAGTTCGCGCTGGCGCTGGTGCAAGCGGCGTTCGCGCCAGTGCAGCAGGGCCACCGCCAGGCCGCCGCCGAGCACCAGGTACAGCGCGATCATCGGCTGGCTGCGCCACCACACCGGCGCCACCGAGAACGCCACCCGCAGCGGCGCCGAGGCGCTGCGCCGGTAGGCGTCCAGCAACTGCACCTCCAGCACGTAGTGGCCCGGCGCCAGCGGCGGTTGCTCGAACTCGAAGTTGGGCGTGTGCAGCCAGCGGGTGTGTGCGCCCTCGAAGCGATAGCGGAAGCTGATGCGGTTGCGCTCGTCGTACAGGTCCGGCGAGCCGACCGCGATATGCAGCGGATCCTCGCTCCAGCGCAGGCGCGCGCCCGCGGCGATGGCGGCGCCGGCACGGCTGAACTCCTTGAGCGCCAGCCTTGGCGCCTGCGACGGGAACAGCCGCGCCGGATCCAGCAGATGGGTGACGCCACGGCTGCTGCCCAGCCATACCGAGCCGTCGTGGTCTTCCAGGAAGGCCGATTCGGACATGTCGTTCCAGAGCAGCCCCTGCGCCTGCGTCAGCCGCGACCAGGCGCGTCCGTCGTAGACGTCCACGCCCTGGTTGTGGCTGATCCAGATCCATCCGTTGCGGGTGCGGCGCAGGCTGTACAGCTGCAGGCCGCTCAACTGCGCATCGGCCGGCTGCAGGTACAGGGTGTCGCCGTCGAGCCGCCCTTGCCAGGCCCCGGGTCCATACAGGCTGGCCCAGGCCTGGCCATCGTCCAGGACCAGCAGCTTGCTGAGCACGGGTTGCGCCGGCGCACCATCCACGATCAGCCGGATCGGCGTCCAGGTCTCGCCACGCAGTCGGAACACGCCGGTCATGCCCACCGCCAGCACGCTGCCGTCGCCACGCTGCTGGATGTCCGAATACTCGCCACCGGGCAGCGCCTGCACCTTCTGCGGCACCGCGTCGGCGTCGGCCGCCGCCAGCAGATACACCCCGCGGTTGCTGAGGATCCACACCCGGCCGCTCGCATCCACGAACAGCTGTTTGGCGATGCCGTCCAGCGGCGGGTAGGCGCGCAGCAGCCGGCCCTGCGCGTCGTATCGGCGCAGCGCGCCGACCGAGCCGATGCTCCACAGCGTGCCGTCCGCGGCGCGTTGCAGGCCGATCATCTGCGTGCCGTGGTCGCTGGGCCAGCGCTGGAAGCGGCCATCCTCGCGCAGGCGGTCGACGCCGCCCTCGTTACCGACCAGCAGGTCGCCGCGCCGGGTGCGCTGGATGCTCCAGGTCGGCGCGCGACTGATGCCCTGCGACACATCCCAGTTCTCGATCCAGCCGTAGCCGTTCCAGCGCAGCACGCCTTCGCCATCCATGCTCAGCCACAGGTCGCCGGCCTGGTCGAAGTGCATGGCGACGATGCTGCCCTCGGGCAGGCCGTTGCGACGGTCGAAACTGCGCCAGCGCCCCTGTTCCCAGCGCGCCAGGCCCTGGTTGGTCCGCACCAGCACGCGGTGCTGCGGGTCCAGCAGGATCGGCGTGCGCCAGGTCACCAGGGCCGGTCCGTCCAGCCCGGGGGGTGTCTGCTCCTGGAAGCGCGTCGCGCCGGCCTGCAGCCGCATCACCTTGCGGCTGCCGACGACCCACAGGTTCCCGTCGCGGTCGCGCACCGCATTGCGCCAGAATTCGGGGGGCAGGCCCTGGGCCTGGTCGTAGCGGGTGGCGCGACCGTCGGCATCGATCCGGCACAAGGCCTTGGCGCAGCCCAGCCACAGTGTGTCGTCGACGACGAACAGGTCGTGGATGTCGGCCAGTTCCGGTTGCCGCGCCAGCGTCGCCGCATCGAACAGGGGCTGCAGCTCCCATCCTTTCGCATCGGCCTTGCGCACCGCGCGCAGCAGGCGGCGGTCGTCCAGCACCACCGTGCCCCAGGCCGGCGCGGCCAGGCGCGGGCGGTTGAGCGGGCGATGCGAGGGCAGGCTGCCGTGCTCCAGCGGCATCCAGCCGGCCGGCGAGCCGTCGTCCACGTAGATCGCATCGAAGGTGGCCACCCACAGCCGCCGCTGGGCGTCCTCGGCGGCATCGGAGATGTAATGGCCGCCGTGGCCCTGCAGCTTCACTTGCTGGAACTGGTCGCCGTCGAAGGCATACAGGCCGCTTTCGCTGCAGACCAGCAGGCTGCCGTCGCGACGCTGCAGCAGACAGGTGCCGGCCAGACCGAGCAGGCCTTGTTCCTGCGCATAGTGCCGCAACGGGATCACCTGGGCCTGTGTCGCCCCGGTGCAGGTCAGTGCCGACAGCAGCAGCCACAGCGGCCCCCACAGGCATCGACCCATGACCGTGCGCATGCGCGCTCAGCCGCCGCTGCACCGCCGTGGGACACGGCGATGGCAGGCACGAGCGGGCGCTGGCAGGCGATAGGGCATGGCGTACGGCGAGCGATGGAAGGAAGGACGGACCGCGGCGATCGGCGATCTCCGGGACGGTCGGCGCTGCCGCCGCCCATCCTGGCCCGCCAACGGTAGCCTGCCGTCGGTATCGGCCGCGTCGCGGCGCAGCTTGAGCGCCGGCTAGGCGGTCAGCGCGCGCGCGGCATTGAAGGCGGCATCGAACAGCCGCTGCACCGGCGCCCCCATCTCACCGACCAGCACCGCCAGCAGCGCCAGGCCCAGTACCACCGCCACCGGCAGGCCGAGCTGGATCGGGTTCAGCGACGGCGCCGCCTTGGCCAGCGCGCCGAAGGCCAGGTTCACCGCCATCATCGCCACCATGACCGGCAGCGCCAGGGTCACCGCCCCGCGCATGATGCTCATGAAGAAGTTCGGCGCCACCGAGGCCATGGCCTGCGCATCGGGCAGGGCGGTACCGATCGGCAGCGCCTTGTAGCTGTCCACCAGCAGCGACACCACCGCCAGATGCCCGTTGGCGGTGAAGAACATCATGCCGAAGGCCAGGTAGAACCACTGGCCGATCACCGGCGAGTTGACCCCGCGCAGCGGATCGGCCATCTGCGCGAAGCCCAGGCCGGTGCTCTGCGAGACCAGTTCCCCGGCCATCGCCCCGGCCTCGAAGATCATCCGCAGCATGAAGCCCATGCTGGCCCCCACCGCCAGCTCCCGTGCCACGCTGAGCACCACCGCGGCATTGAACCCGTCCCAGTCCGGCACCGGCGGCAGGATCGGCGCCAGCGCAATCGCCAGCGTCCCGGCCAGGATCACCCGCACCCGCCCCGGCACCGCCTTGCTCCCGACCATCGGCATCACCGTCAACATCGCCCCGATCCGCAGCATCGTCCACAGCACCGCCCCGATCATCGCGAACGCCCGCGACCCATCGACGACCATTTGCGTGGCGGCATCCATCAGCCCGAGACCCCGTTAACCGCAACAAAAGAACGCCCGGTGGCGCCAGCGCGAAGCCAACGCCCCACCATCAATGGCACCCCGGCCGGCCCCTGACCAACCAAGGACACCGCACGACTGGCAACGACGCCAAAGCCAAAGCTGCGATAGCCGCAGCTGCCGCTTTTGCGGTTGCTGTTGCCGTTGCTGTTGTTTTGCTCTTGCTCCACCGGGTCCCCTCCGCAGCGGCGGAGATGGCGGGCAAAACCCCCCGTAGGGGGGCGGCGCACAAGGATGTGCGCCGTTTTCGGCCGGGGCAGGATGCCCCGTCCGAAAATCCCGTCAGCGGAGCGAACCCGCGTAGCGGGCGCTGCGGCGGGGTGTGCTTTCTTTTGGTTACTTTTCTTTGCACAAGCAAAGAAAAGTGACTCGCCGCCAGGCGAAAGCTTTTGTTTTTCAAACGGCTCGCCGTAATGCGAAAGCCGTTGCTGATTCTGTCCAACAACGAAGGACATCAAAACGCTGGAAAGCGTAGCGGCAGACGCAGCCATCCCCGCTACCCAATCAAATGCGGAATACGCTGAAACAGCATCGTCGTGTACTCCACCAGATGCGCCAGCAACATACTCCCCGTCGCGAACAACATCGCCGTCAACGCCACCACCTTCGCGATGAACGCAATGGTCGGCTCATTGAGCTGCGTCGCCGCCTGGAACACACCGATCACCACACCCACCGCCAACATCGCCAGCAACAACGGCCCCGCCACCCACAACACCGTGATCAACCCGCCACGCAACTCCGTCAGCGCCAGTTCCGGACTCATGGCCTCAGACCCCGTTGAAACTGGCGGCCAGCGTGCCGACCGTCAGCACCCAGCCATCGACCAGCACGAACAGCAGAATCTTGAACGGCGCCGAGATCAGCATCGGCGACATCATCATCATGCCCATCGACATCAGCACGCTGGCCACCACCAGATCGATGATCACGAACGGGATGAAGATCAGAAAGCCGATCTCGAACGCCGTCTTCAGCTCGCTGGTGACGAACGAGGCCACCAGCACCTGGAACGGCACCGCATCCGGGCCGCTGTAGGTGCCGTTGCCGGCCATGCCGGCGAAGGTCATCAGGTCGGTCTCGCGCACCTGCGCCAGCATGAACGCGCGCAGCGGCTGCGTGGTCAGCGTCCACGCCGTCTGGAAATCGATCTGGCCGTTGAGATACGGGCTCATGCCCTGGCCCCAGGCCTTTTCCCACACCGGCATCATCACCAGCGCGGTCAGGAACAGCGCCAGGCCCATCAGCACCTGGTTGGACGGCGTCTGCCCGGTGCCCAGCGCCTGCCGCAGCAGGCCGAGCACGATGGTGATGCGGGTGAAGGCGGTCAGCACCAGCAGCAGCGACGGCAGCAGGGTGATGGCCGTCATCAGCAGCAGCGTCTGCAGCGGCAGGCTCACCGGCTGCGCGCCGATCTTGCCGACGTTGACCTCCGGCAGCGAGGGCAGGGTGGGCGCGGCGTTCTGCGGATTCTGCGCGGTCGGCGTGGCGGCGGGCGCCTGCGCGGCCTGCGCCCAGGCAAAGGCGGGCAGCAGGCTCAGCGTCAGCAGGATCAGCAGCAGGCGCAGCCGGCGGGCGTTGCGGTTCCAGAAAAACGGCATGGTCATTTGTCCTTGCGCAGCTTCTGCGCCAGAAGCTGGGCGAAATCGGGAAGCTGCTTGAACGGCTTGATCGAGGGCAGGGTCGGCGCGGGCGCCTGCGGCAGCGGCTCGGGCAGCTGATGCAAGGTGCGTACCCCGCCGGGCGAGACGCCGAGCAGCAGCTGTTCGCCGTTGACCTCGACCACCACCACCCGCTCCTTGGCGCCGACCGCCAGGCTGGCGACCACGCGCAGGCCTTGCGCCGGGCGGAAGCCGCTGCCGGGCAGGCGCTTGAGCACCCAGGCCATGGCCAGGATCAGGCCCAGCACCAGCAGCAGCGCGAACACCGCGCCGAGCAGGCTGGGCGCCGACGGCGCCGCGTTGCCGACGCCCGCGCCGTGCCTGGCGGTCTGCGTGGCAGCCTGCGTGGCGACGGCGAGCAGCAGGCTCACCGCAGTCTCCGGATGCGCTCGCTGGGGCTGACCACGTCGGTCAGGCGCACGCCGAAGCGGTCGTTGATGGTCACTACCTCGCCGTGCGCGATCAGGGTGCCGTTGACGTAGACGTCCAGCGGTTCGCCGGCGCCGCGCTCCAGTTCCACCACCGAACCCTGGTTGAGCTGCAGCAGGTTGCGGATCGGAATGCGGCTGCGGCCGACTTCCAGCGACAGGGTCACCGGCACGTCCAGGATCACGTCCAGGTTCAGGTCGTTGGACTCGGCCATGGCGTCCGGCTGCAGGCTGTCGAACTGGGCCGGCGCCGGCTGGGTGGGATCGGTCTGGGTCATGGCAGGTCTTCCTGGGGAGCGGGGCGGCGGCGCAGCGCGCCGGGGGGATGGGTGGCGGTGATCTTCACCGCGTTCTGGCCGTGCGAGATGCCGAACTCGCCGGTGAACACCGGGATGTTCTCCACGCACAGCGGCACCTGCTTGGGCAGGTCGATCGGCAGCACGTCGCCGATCTTCAGCCGGGTCAGCTCGCGCAGGCTCATCTGCTTCTGCGCCAGCACGCTGGAAATGGTGACCTCCGAGCCGAACAGCTGCTCGCGCAGCATGATGTTCCAGCTCTCGTCGCGGTCCACGCGGTCGCTCTGGATGCCGGCGTCGAGCAGTTCGCGGATCGGCTCCAGCATCGAGTACGGCAGGGTCACGTGGATCTCGCCGCCGCCGCCTTCCAGCTCCACGTGGAAGCGGCTGACCACCACGTACTCGCGCGGGGTGACGATGTTGGCGAAGTGCGGGTTGACCTCGGAATTGAGGTACTCGAACTCCACCTCCATCACCGGCGCCCAGGCTTCGGCCAGGTCGGCGAAGGTCTGCTTGAGCATCAGCTGGATCACCCGCATCTCGGTCGGGGTGAACTCGCGGCCCTCGATGCGGGTGGGATAGCGGCCGTCGCCGCCGAAGAAGTTGTCGACCACGGTGAACACCAGGGTCGGCTCGAACACGATCAGGCCGGTGCCGCGCAGCGGCTTGAACTTGATCAGGTTCAGGTTGCTCGGCACGTACAGCGAGTGCATGTAGTCGTTGAACTTGATCAGGTCGATGCCGCGCACCGACAGGTCGGCCGAGCGCCGGATCAGGTTGAACAGGCCGATCCGCCACAGGCGCGCGAAGCGCTCGTTGACCATCTCCAGGGTCGGCATGCGCCCACGGATGATCCGGTCCTGGCTGGAGAAGTCGTAGCTGCGCGCCTCGCCCGGCTCGGCCGGCGCCGGCTCGGTGTCCACCACGCCCGCGTCGACGCCATGCAGCAGGGCATCGATCTCGTCTTGGGAGAGCAGGTCGGTCATCGCGGCAGCGCCTTTACTGGGTGACGAAGCTGGTGAACAGGAGTTCTTCCACGCACTTCTTGCCGGTCTCGGCGGTCATCAGCTTCTGCGCGTCGGCCAGCGCCGCGGCCTGCAGCTTCTTGCGCCCATCGATGTTGGCGATGTCCTGCGCCTGCACCTGCGAGAACAGCATCAGCAAGTGCGCGCGGATCGCCGGGGCGTTCTCGGTGATCAGCTTCAGTTCTTCCGGGTCGCGGGTCATCAACTGCACTTCCAGCTGCAGGTAATGCGGGCCGTCTTCCGCGCCGCCGTTGAGATTGACCACGAACGCCGGGTCCATCGCGAAGTACTGCGCCGGCTTGGGGATCTCGGCGGTCTTTTCCTCGGCCTTGGCGTGGCCGCCCTCGGGCTTCTTCAGGAAGAAGAACGCGCCGGCACCGCCGCCGCCCAGCACCAGCACCGCCGCGACGACGATGATCAGCAGCTTCTTCTTCGACTTGCCGCCTTCCGGGGCGTCCTTGGCGTCTTTCTTGGATTTGTCGGCGGCTGACACTGAGCGGGCTCCTGAAGGGGGTCTGCCCCTGAGGATGCAATCGCCGTGCCGAAACCTGGCGCCTGGCGCGCCGGGTGTTTGACGGCGCCGCCGCGCGCCATGCCGGCGCGGGCCGAGACCGTTGTGGGAGAGGGGATCGGGCCCAGCGGAGGGGCCTCAACCCCGCCGTATCCTTCCGACGAACGTCGAGGCCGAGACCCGTCCCACTCCCTCGATCGCCGTGAAGGGGCGGCGGCGCGCCCCGGATCGTCAGGCGTAGGCGTCGAGCAGACCGCGCTGGCGCAACACCACTGCCGGAATCCCGACGCTGCCGGACAGGTCGTCGGCGAGCTCGCCGCCGCTGCGGCCGCCGCCCTGCGGCGTGCCCTGCGCATTGGCCTGCTGTTGCTGCGGCTGCTGCTGGCCGACGTCGGCCTGGCCGAGCTGGAAGCCGTGCTGGCCGAGCATGTCGCGCAGGCGCGGCAGGCTGTTCTCGAGGGCCTGGCGCACGTCGGCCTGGTTGCTGCTGAAGCTGGCGTTGACCTGGTCGCCGGTCATGTGCAGGCGCACTTCGACCGGGCCGAGCTCGGCCGGATTGAGCTTGATGTGGGCGTGGCCGATCTTCTGGTCGGCCAGCCAGCTGATGCGCGCGCCCAGTTCCTCGTCGAACTGGTTGCCGTGCAGGTTCGGGGTCGGCGTGGGCGAGCCGGTG
>NZ_AQOI01000298.1:0-2422 GCF_000364665.1 Xanthomonas sp. SHU 199 | reverse complement strand
TGCTGTCCGCCGACGAGGCCTCGCTGCTGGCGGCGTTGCTGTTCGACCTGCCGGCCTTGCGCGCACAGTTGCCGCAGTTGCCGGTGGCGCCACCGGCGCGGGCGCAGGCGGTGGCCGGCCTGCTGGAGGCGCAGGACGCCGCCGACCCG
This sequence comes from Xanthomonas sp. SHU 199, assembly GCF_000364665.1. Lineage (NCBI taxonomy): Bacteria > Pseudomonadati > Pseudomonadota > Gammaproteobacteria > Lysobacterales > Lysobacteraceae > Xanthomonas > Xanthomonas sp. SHU 199. The sequence goes on along the minus strand of NZ_AQOI01000298.1, from coordinate 2,273 downwards.
GTGTGGGCGCTGCATGCCGGGCGCGAGGCAGGGCGCAATAGCGAAGGCCTGCGCCGGCTGCTGCTGTCGATCGTGCAGGACCTGCGGGTGGTGCCGATCCTGCTGGCGCGGCAACTGGCGCAGATGCGCGTGGCCGACAAGGCGCCGGAGGCGCAGCGCCGCGCGCTGGCGCAGCTGACCCGCGACATCCACGCGCCGCTGGCCAACCGCCTGGGCATCTGGCAGTTGAAGTGGGAGCTGGAGGACCTGGCGTTCCGGCACCTGGAGCCGGACACCTACCGGCGCATCGCCCGCGAGGTCGACGAGAGCCGGGTGGCGCGCGAGCGCTACATCGAGGCGGTCAAGAAGATCCTGTCCAAGGCGCTGGCCGAGCAGGGCCTGCGCGCGGAGATCAGCGGGCGGCCCAAGCACATCTACAGCATCTGGCGGAAGATGCAGAAGAAGCGCCTGGCCTTCGACCAGCTCTACGACCTGCGCGCGGTGCGGGTGATGGTCGACGACGTCGCCGCCTGCTATGCGGCGCTCGGTGTGGTGCACGCGCTGTGGGCGCCGGTGCCCAGCGAGTTCGACGACTACATCGCCCGGCCCAAGGCCAACGATTACCGCTCGCTGCACACCGCCGTGGTCGGCCCGGAAGGGCGCACGATCGAAGTGCAGATCCGCACCCACGACATGCATGCGCAGGCCGAGCTGGGCGTGGCTGCGCACTGGAAGTACAAGGAAGGCGGCAAGGGCGCGGAGAAGGCCTTCGACCGCAAGATCACCTGGATGCGCCAGTTGCTGGAGCAGTCGCAGGACGGCGAGCAGGGCGGGCTGGCCGGGGCGCTGGACGCCGAGCTGGTCGAGGATCGGGTCTATGCCTTGACCCCGATGGGCGAGGTGATCGACCTGCCGCAGGGCGCCACGCCGCTGGATTTCGCCTACCACGTGCACACCATGGTCGGGCACCGCTGTCGCGGCGCCAAGGTCAACAACCGCATCGTGCCGCTGACCCACAAGCTGCGCAGCGGCGACCGCGTGGAGATCCTCACCGGCAAGGAGGCCGAGCCGCGCCGCGACTGGCTGCTGCCGGCCAATGGCTACCTGGCCAGCGGGCGTTCGCGCGACAAGGTGCGCGCCTGGTTCCACAAGCTGGACCGCGCGCGCAACGTGCAGGCCGGCAAGGAGCTGCTGGAGCGTGAGCTCAAGCGCCTGGGGCTGCAGCACGCCGACCTGTTGCCGGCGGCGAAGAAGTTCCATGCCGACGGCGTGGAGGAACTGTACATCCAGGTGGCGCTGGGCGACGTCGGCCCCAGCCAGGTCGGGCGCGCCCTGCACGAGGCCGAGCGCGCCGCGGCGCAGCCTGCCGCGCCGGCCATGCCACGGCCCACCGCCCGCCGCACCGGCCTGGGCAAGTCCAAGTTCACCGTCCAGGGCGTCGGCAATCTGCTGGTGCAACTGGCGCGCTGCTGCCAGCCGGTGGCCGGCGAGCCGATCGCCGGCTACCTGACCCGTACCCGCGGCGTCACCGTGCACCGCAGCGACTGCGCCGCGTTCGCGCGGCTGGCCGCCAGCCATCCGCAGCGGGTGCTGCCGGTGGAGTGGGGCCAGGCCGGCGGTGGCTACGAGGTCGACGTGCTGGTGCGCGCGGTGGACCGGCGCTGGCTGCTCAAGGACATCACCAACCTGATCGCCCAGGAAGAGGCGCACGTGCTGGAGATCAACAGCGAGAACGTGCGCGACAGCGGCCTGGCGCAACTGCGGCTGCGGCTGAAGGTCGGCGATTACGGGCAGCTGTCCACCTTGCTCGGCAAGCTCGACGCGCTGCCGGGCGTGCACGAGGCGCGTCGGCTGGGCTGAGGGGCGGCGGCATGCTGGCCGGGAGGCCTGCCAGCGGGTGGGCCTCCTACCGTGCGCGTGGCCGGTGCGACGCACAGCTGTTCGTCATCGGGGCAACGCTAAGCTTGTGCGGTGAGCATGCCGCCGGATCAGGTCAGGGACGAACCCACGCGCAGGCAGCGGCCGGTGCCGCTGTGGCGCGATCGGCGTGTCTGGCGCTGGGCGCTGGCGGTGCTGCTGGTGCTGGGGATGGCCGTGGTGGTGTTCCGCCGCCCGTTGGCCGACCTGATCTGGCCGGAGACGCGCATCCAGCAATTGCTCGATCAGGGCCACGCGGCGCTGCGTGCGGGCCGGCTCAGCGCCGCCGACGGCAGCGGTGCGCGCGAGCGCTTCGAGGCCGCGCTGGCGCTGGACAGCGACCGCATGCAGGCGCGCGTCGGGTTGGCCGCGACCGG
>NZ_AQOI01000297.1:0-331 GCF_000364665.1 Xanthomonas sp. SHU 199 | reverse complement strand
ATCCACCGCAGGCCGCTGGTCATGCGTCACGTTCGAGGCCGCGGTACAGTTGCCGTCCGCCGTGCACGCAGTCACCCGGTACGAATAGGTCCCTGCCGGCCTCGCCAACGAGGTCCAGTTGCCCTGGCTGCCTTCGTACACCGCCGTCCAGGTCACGCCATCCACGCTCTCTTCGACCACATATCGGGTCGCGCCGGAGAAAGGGTTCCAGTTCACGTAGTCCTTGACCGAAGCGAGCTGCCCCAGCGGCCAGTCGGCCTCGGCGACCAGGCTGCCGCCAAGCAGAATGTAGTCGGTGGATTTGGACTGGCGCTGGTTCTTCTGGAAACGC
>NZ_AQOI01000296.1:0-1625 GCF_000364665.1 Xanthomonas sp. SHU 199 | reverse complement strand
CGCCGCGCACGCGCCGGCAGGCGCAGCGCGACCTCAAGGTGCTGTGGATCACCCCATTGCGCGCGCTCGCCGCCGACACCGTGCGCGCGCTGCGCGAACCGGCGCAGGCGCTGGGCCTGGACTGGCAGATCGGCCTGCGCACCGGCGACGCCAGTGCGCGCGACAAGCGCCTGGCGCGCAGCGGCAAGCTCGACGTACTGGTGACCACGCCCGAATCGCTGGCGCTGCTGCTGTCCTATCCCGACACCGCGCCGCAACTGGCGACGCTGCGCTGCGTGATCGTCGACGAGTGGCACGAACTGCTCGGCAACAAGCGCGGCGTGCTGCTGCAGCTGTGCCTGGCGCGGCTGCGCGGGTGGGCGCCGGCGCTGCGCACCTGGGGCCTGTCGGCCACGCTCGGCAACCTCGACGAGGCGCGCGACGTGCTGCTGCCGCACCTGCCGCAGGCGCCGATCGTGGCCGGGGTCAAGCCGCGCACGCTGACCCTGGAGACGTTGGCGCCGGCGGTGGGCGAGCGCTTCCCTTGGGCCGGGCACCTGGGCCTGGCGCAATTGCCACGGGTGCTGGAAAAACTCTTCGCGGTGCGCACCAGCCTGCTGTTCACCAACACCCGCGCGCAGGCCGAGCTGTGGCATCAGGCGCTGACCTCGGTGTGGCCGGAAGAAGCGCACACGCTGGCCCTGCACCACGGCTCGCTGGACCCAGCGCTGCGCAGCGCTGCCGAGCAAGGCCTGCGCGACGGCAGCCTGCGCTGCGTGGTGGCGACCTCCAGCCTGGACCTGGGCGTGGATTTCCCCGCCGTCGATCAGGTGCTGCAGATCGGCAGCCCCAAGGGCGTGGCGCGGCTGCTGCAGCGTGCCGGCCGCGCCAAGCACCGCCCCGGCGAGGCCGGTCACGTATTGTGTGTGCCCTCGCACGCGCTGGAACTGGTCGAATACGCCGCGGCGCGCCGGGCAATCGCCCATGGCCGCATCGAATCGCGGCCCTCGCCGCGGCTGTCGCTGGACGTGCTGGCGCAGCACTGCATCACCTGCGCGCTGGGCGGCGGCTTCGCTGCCGACGCGCTGTACGCCGAAGTGCGCGGCACCGCCGCCTTCGCCATGCTGGATGCGCCGACCTGGCAGGCGGTGCTGGAGTTCGTCGTGCAGGGCGGACGCGCGCTGGCGCAGTATCCGGACTACCGCAAGGTGGTGCTGGACGAAGACGGCCTGTACCGCGTGCACGACCGTCGCATCGCCCTGCGCCATCGCCTGTCGATCGGCACCATCACCAGCGACGGCAGCGTCGCGGTGCGCTTCCTGCGCGGCGGTCGGCTCGGCGCGGTGGAGGAGCAGTTCGTCGGCCGTCTGCGCCGCGGCGATCGCTTCCAGTTCGCCGGGCGCCTGCTGGAACTGGTGCGGCTGGAGGACATGACCGCCTACGTGCGTCTGGCCAAGGGCGGCGACGGCAGCGTGCCGAAGTGGATGGGCGGGCGCATGCCGCTGTCTTCGGAACTGGGCCGCGAGGTGGAAGCGGTGTTCGCCGATCCGCGCGGCGAGGCCGAACTGCGCGCGCTGGCGCCGCTGCTCGGCCTGCAGCGCGCGCTGTCGGCTCTGCCGGCGCCGCAGCGGCTGCTGGCCGAGCGA
>NZ_AQOI01000295.1:0-4394 GCF_000364665.1 Xanthomonas sp. SHU 199 | reverse complement strand
GGCGGCCTGGCCGGCATGTTCGTGCCGCATCCGCCGGTGGCCGCCAGCGGCCCCGGCCCGGCGCCGGTGCCGGTGACCCCGGCGCAGGCGCAACGCGACTGGAGCCACTACGGCAACACCGCCGGCGGCAGCCGCTTCGCCGCGCTGGACCAGATCGGCCGTGGCAACGTCGGCCAGTTGCAGGTGGCCTGGACCTACCGCACCGGCGACATCGCCCTCAGCGACGGCAACGGCGCCGAGGACCAGACCACCCCGCTGCAGATCGGCGAGACGCTGTACGTGTGCACCCCGCACAACAACGTCATCGCGCTGGACGCCAGCAGCGGCCGGCAGCTGTGGAAGCACGAGATCAACGCGAAGTCCTCGGTCTGGCAGCGCTGCCGCGGCCTGGCCTACTTCGATGCCGATGCGCCGCTGGTCCAGCCCAGCGCCACCAACGCCTCGCCGGTGGCGGCAGCGGCGCTGCCGGCCGGCGCCAACTGCCGGCGCCGCGTGCTGACCAACACCATCGATGCGCGGCTGATCGCGCTGGACGCGGACACCGGCGCGTTGTGCAGCGGCTTCGGCCAGAACGGCCAGGTCGACCTGAAGGCCGGCCTCGGCGCCGCACCCGATCCGTTCTACCAGTTGACCTCGGCGCCGACCGTGGCCGGGACCACGGTGGTGGTGGGCGGCCGCGTCGCCGACAACGTGCAGGCCGACATGCCCGGCGGCGTGATCCGCGGCTTCGACGTGATTACCGGCGCACAGCGCTGGGCCTTCGACCCGGGCAACCCGCAGGACACGCAGCCGCCGGCGCCGGGCAAGACCTACGTGCGCAGCACGCCGAACGTGTGGGCGCCGATGTCCTACGACGCCGCCTCCAACACCGTGTTCCTGCCGATGGGCAGCCCGTCCACCGACCTGTACGGTGCCGAGCGCAGCGCGCTGGACCACCGCTTCGGCGCCTCGATCACCGCGCTGGACGCCAGCACCGGCCAGGTCAAGTGGGTCTACCAGACCGTGCACAACGATCTGTGGGATTTCGACCTGCCGATGCAGCCGAGCCTGATCGACTTCCCGATGGCCGACGGCCGCAAGGTGCCGGCGCTGATCATCGGCACCAAGGCCGGCCAGCTGTACGTGCTCGACCGCGCCACCGGCAAACCGCTGACCGAGGTCCGCGAGGTGCCGGTGAAGGCCGCCGACATCCCCCACGAACCGTATGCGCTGACCCAGCCGCTGTCGGTGGGCATGCCGCAGATCGGCACCAAGCACCTGAGCGAAGCGGACATGTGGGGCGCCACCCTGCTGGACCAGATGCTGTGCCGCATCGCCTTCAAGAAGATGCGCTACGAGGGCCTGTACACCGCGCCCGGCACCGATGTGTCGCTGAGCTTCCCCGGCTCGCTGGGCGGCATGAACTGGGGCGGGCTGTCGGTCGATCCGGTGCACGACGTGGTGTTCGCCAACGACATGCGCCTGGGCCTGTGGGTGCAGATGATTCCGCAGAAGGCCGACAAGGCCGCCGCCTCCAGCGGCGGCGAGGCGGTCAACACCGGCATGGGCGCGGTGCCGCTGAAGGGCACGCCGTACGCGGTCAACAAGAACCGCTTCCTGTCGGCGCTGGGCATCCCCTGCCAGGCGCCGCCGTTCGGCACGCTGAGCGCGATCGACCTGAAGACCCGCCGCATCGCCTGGCAGGTGCCGGTCGGCACCGTGCAGGACACCGGTCCGCTCGGCTTCAAGATGCACCTGCCGATCCCGGTCGGCATGCCGACCCTGGGCGGCACCCTGGCCACGCAGAGCGGCCTGGTGTTCATCGCGGGCACCCAGGACTACTACCTGCGGGCGTTCGACAGCGGCACCGGCAAGGAACTGTGGAAGGCGCGGCTGCCGGTGGGCAGCCAGGGCGGGCCGATGACCTACGTGTCGACCAAGACCGGCAAGCAGTACATCGTGATCACCGCCGGCGGCGCGCGGCAGTCGCCGGACCGCGGCGACTACGTGATCGCCTACGCCTTGCCGAACGCCAAGTAAGAATCCGGCGCACCGGCGCCATCTGCGCGCGGCGGCAATGGATCGCCGCCGCATGTGCGGACCTCACAGCGCCTCGACCGAGGCGCCGCAGGTTGGCCGACACATGGGGTACGGCGCCGGACACGGCGCCGATCGGGTGACGCAGACCAGGCCGCGCCGCAAAGCGCGTTGCTCTTGAAGACTGGAATGGAGCCGCGCCCGCGCCGCCCTGCCCTCACCGCGCCGGCTGCAGCCGCATCGTCAGCACCGCGGCAATGGCCACCAGCAGCGGCAACGCCAGCACGTAGTACAGATTGGCCGGCTGCCAGCCGGAGTCGACCAGCACGCCGACGGTCATCGGCGAAAGGATCGCGCCGACGCGGCCGATGCCGATCGCCCAGCCCAGGCCGGTGGTGCGCACGGTGGGCGCGAACACGATCGGCGCCACCGCATACAGGCCGGCCATCGAGCCGAACAGCGCCGCGCCGATCACGAAGGCCACCGGGAAGGCCAGCTGCAACTGCGTGCCGAGCGTGGCGAACGCCGCCATTCCCAGTGCGGCGATCAGGAAGCTGACGGCGGTCAGCCGTGGCAGCAGAAAACGTGCGGCCAGGCCGCCGAACAACGCGCCGCCGACGATGCCGCCCAGGTTCAGCAGCACGCCGCCGGTGACGCCCTGCTCGGCCGACAGTCCGGCCTGCACCAGCAGTTTGGGCGTCCAGCTCAGCACGAAATAGAAGGCAAACATATGCATGAAGAAGCCCAGCGCGATCAGCACGCTGTTGCGGCGCAGTTGCGGGGTGAACAGTGCCGCGTAGCCCGCCTTCTCCTGCACCGGCGGCCGCGGCGGCAGCGCATCCAGGGTCGGTGCGCGCATGCGCGTCAGCAGCGCGTTGAGCCGCGCCAGCGCATCCGGCGGGCGCCGGCTGAGCAGGAAGTCCAGCGATTCGGGCAGCAACGCCAGCACCACCGGGATGCACAGCAGCGAGGCGAGTGCGCCGAACAGGAAGGCCGCATGCCAGCCCCAGCGTTCCAGCAGCATCGCGGCGATCAACCCGCCCAGCGTGGCGCCGATGGGATAGCCGGTGGCCTGCAGGGCCACTGCGGTGCTGCGCCACTTCGGGCTGGCGTATTCGGCGGTGATCACGCCGACGCCGGCGAGCATGCCGCCGATGCCGATGCCGGTGAACACGCGCAGCGCCGCAAGTTGCCAGATGTCCTGCGCCAGTGCCGAGGCGGCCATGCCGACGGTCAGGATCGCCAGGCAGCACAGGATCATGTTGCGCCGGCCCCAGCGGTCGGCCAGCGGGGCCAGCAGCAGCGAGCCCAGCGCCATGCCCACCAGCCCGGCGCTGAGCGCGATCCCCAGCAGCTTGCCGGACAAACGCCAGGCCTCCGACACGTGCGGGGCGATGAAGGCCATCACCATCACGTCGAACCCGTCGAGCATGTTCAACAGCACGCAGACCGCGATCGCCGTCCACTGGAACCCGCTCATGCGATTCAGGACGAGGGCGGTGGGCGGGGCGGCGGCATGGCTCATGGCAACACTCCTGCAGGAACGGCGAACGAGGACGGCAGCGTCGCGGGATTACTTGGGCGGCGCGGCGGCATGCAGCGCATCGAGCGTCTGCCGCAACCGCGCCGCGTCGATCTGCCCGGGCGCCGAGGCGCTGCCGAGCATGCCGAAGGTCAGGCTCTGCCCGAAGGTCTCGCCGGACAGCCGCGACACCGCGCCCAGCGGCCCCATCGCCATGGTCAGCAGCGGCCGGCCGCTGCGCTGGCGCATCTGCCAGGTGGCGTCGAGCAGGTGCAGCACGTCGCCCGGATCGCGCGGCATCACCGCGATCTTCAGCACGTCGGCGCCCAGCGCCTGCTGCCGCTGCAGCCGCGCCACGATCTCCGCCACCGGGGGAGTGGCGTGGAAGTCGTGGCTGGACATCACCACATACACGCCCTGCCGGTGCGCATGCTCCACCAGCCGCCGCAGCACCGCCGGGTCGCGAAACATCTCCACATCGAGCAGGTCGGCAAAGCGCGCGTCCAGCAGGCGCGCGTACAGCGCGCCGTAGGCGGCATCGTCGATCGCCACCGCACCGCCCTCGGCCTTGGTGCGGAAGGTCAGCAGCAGCGGCTTGCCGTGCAGCGCCTGCGCCAGGCGCGGCCCCAATGCCGCCAGCGCGGCCGCGTCGGTGGCCCCGTCCATCAGGTCGATGCGCCACTCGGCCAGGTCCGCATCGGGCGAGGCAGCGATGTGCTGCGCCTGCGCCAGCGCCTCCCCGGCGTCGTGCGCGGTGATCGGCACGATGATCTTGGGCAGGCCGGCACCGATGGCGAGCCCGCGGATCTGCAGCACGCGCGGCGGCGGCAGCGGCGCGCCCGCGGACGGCGCGGCA
>NZ_AQOI01000294.1:0-2282 GCF_000364665.1 Xanthomonas sp. SHU 199 | reverse complement strand
TGGGCGGCCGAACGGCAACGTCTCGCGGCCTGTCGCGGCGTCGCCGGGCTCGATGCCGCGCAGATCGAGGCGATGCTGCGCAGTGCGGCCGCGCGCGGCGATGCCGATGCGCAACGCCAGTTGCTGGCGCAGCGCGTGGCGCAGTTGGTCGCGCGCGCCGGCAGCGTCGACGCGGAAGGGCAACGCGCTCCGCTGTCGGCCGCCGACGAGCGCGATGCCGAGGACGTGGTGACGCAACTGGAAGACCGCGCGCTGCACGGCGACCGCACGTCGATCGACGCCTTGGCGCAACTGCTGCGCGCGCCCTGGCTGGCGGTGGCCGATCCGCCGTACGCCGCGGCCTGGCAACTGGCCGCGCGGCAGGCGCCGGAGCGGCCGTTCCCGCCGCCGGAACAGGCGCTCGGTGCCGAGGAACTGCTCGACGGCTTGAACGAGGCGCAGCGCCAGCAGGCGCTGAGCCTGGCGCCGGCGCTGTTCGCGCAGTGCTGCGCGCGGCGCTGAACGGGCTGGTGCCCGCGGTTTGGCCGCCGCGGCGGCTGCGGTCAGAATAGCGGCCGGCTTCCCCGTCCCGGATTTCCCTTGAAGATCGCCAGCTGGAACGTCAACTCGCTCAACGTGCGCCTGCCGCACCTGCAACAGTGGCTGGCCGCGTTCGCGCCGGACGTGGTCGGGATCCAGGAGACCAAGCTGGAGGACCACAAGTTTCCCGACACGGTGCTGGCCGAGGCCGGCTACCGCAGCGTGTTCGCCGGGCAGAAGACCTACAACGGCGTGGCGATCCTGTCGCGCCTGCCGATCGGCGACGTGCAGATCGGCGTGCCGGGCCTGGAGGACGAGCAGAAGCGCGCCATCGCCGCCACCATCGGCGACCTGCGCATCGTCAATCTGTACGTGGTCAACGGCCAGGACGTGGGCACCGACAAGTACGCCTACAAGCTGCGCTGGTTGGAGGCGGTGCACGCCTGGCTGGCCGACGAGCTGCAGCGGCATCCGCGGCTGGTGGTGCTGGGCGACTTCAACATCGCCCCGGACGCGCGCGACGTGCACGACCCGCTGGTGTGGAGCGACAACCACATCCTCACTTCCACCGCCGAGCGCGGCGCCCTGCACAAGCTGCTCGGCCTGGGCCTGCACGACGGCTTCCGCCTGCACCATGCCGACGGCGGCATCTTCAGCTGGTGGGACTACCGCCAGGCCGGCTTCCGCCGCGACCTGGGGCTGCGCATCGACCTGACCCTGGTGTCCGAGGCGCTGAAGGCGCGCACCCGCGGTGCCGGCATCGACCGCGAACCGCGCAGCTGGGACCGCCCCAGCGATCACGCGCCGGCCTGGGTCGAGCTGGAGCCGGCGGCATGAGCGAGCGCCACGTGCGCCGCTGCATCGACAAGGTCGGCGACACCGCGATCGCGCCGCTGCACCGGCTCAGCTGCCACTGCGGTGCGGTGCAGATCGACCTGGAGCTGCCGCAGGGCATCGTCGACCCGCGCCGCTGCAACTGCTCGCTGTGCCGGCGCCGCGGCGCCATCGTCGCCTCGGTGCCGCTGGCGGCCCTGCATGTCCGCCAGGGCGAGCAGGCGCTGCGCCTGTACCAGTTCCACACGCATACCGCGCAGCATTATTTCTGCGGCACCTGCGGGATCTACACGCATCATCGGCGCCGCTCCGATCCCAGCCTGTACGGCTACAACGTCGGCTGCCTGGAGGGCGTGGACCCGTATGCGATGGCCATCGCGGTGCCGGTCGAGGACGGCGTGCGCCATCCGGCCGACCGCGCTGCGCCGTGAGCGGGGCCGCAAATGCAAAACGCCCGGCGAACCGGGCGTTTGCGCAAGCGGCGAGGGCGCTGTGTCAGCGCGCGCGGCCGCGGGTGAACAGGTTGACGATCGCCAGCAGGATGATGGCGCCGATCAACGAGTACAGGAACGTCCACAGGGTGATCGCCTGGTTGATGCCGCCGCCGAACAGCCAGCCGGCGATCAGCGCGCCGACGATGCCGACCACGATGTTCAGAATGATGCCCTGCTGTGCGTCACGGCGCATGATGATGCTGGCCAGCCAGCCCACGATGCCGCCGACGATCAACCAGATGATGATGCCCATGCGTCAGACTCCTCGGTTCGGCCCGCACCAGGAGCGGTGGGGTGCGCGTCATTTAAGGAGCGCCGCCGTGAAGCGGCCGTATAGCGCCGGCCCCGCCGCGCAGCGGCCATTGCGCTTTGTGGGCGCGGCGTGAGCGCGCCGACGCCGCCCGTGGCCGACGGCGCCGAGCCGCCGGACTGGCG
>NZ_AQOI01000293.1:0-2048 GCF_000364665.1 Xanthomonas sp. SHU 199 | reverse complement strand
GCGCAGGCACGGCCGGTAGCCGGCCGCCGCGGCCGCGGCGGCGCTGGGGTAGTAGCGCACGTTGCTGCGCTTGGGCGGCGGCGCCGGGCACACCGGCCGGCAGTAGATGCCGGTGCTGCGCACGGCGGTGAAGAACACGCCGTCGAAGCGCGCGTCGCGGGACTGGCGGGCGCGGTCGTAGAGGGCGTGGTCGGTGGCGGCGAGGACAGGCATGGCGCCAGTCTAGTCGGCCTCGGCGCGGCGCACTGGCCGTTTTCGGACAGCAATGCCGCGGCTGTCGCGTGGCCGCGGTGCCCTCGGTTTAGGCGCAGTTGGGGAGGTTCCGCGCGGCGGCACTAGACTAGGTCCACGGGCGCCTGGCGCCTGTCTTTTTCGTCTCGTCCGTGGATCCTCCGTTTGGCCGCTCCGTTCAGACTCTGCTGGTTGTCGCTGTGTTGCCTGGGCCTGTTGGCCTGCGGGCAGCAGCCGGCGTCGGCACCGCAGACCGTCGCTGACAGCCCCTCCGCCGATGGCGAGCACATGGTCTCGATCGGTGCGCCGCCGGCACCGCCGCCGCATGCGGTCGCGCCCAAGCGCGACCCGCAGGCCTGGGACGAGGCCACGCTGGAGAATGGCGAGGCCTTCATCAGCTGCGACACCGACTATGCCGCCGACGCCGGCGATGGCCAGCCGCTGGCCGGGCTGGACCGGCCCGCCGTGGAGGCGGCGCTGGCGCCGTGCCGCGAGCGCGGGCTGATGCGGGTGCGCTATGTCGGCAAGATCAACGCCGGCTTCGCCGAAATGGTGCGGCGCCTGGCCGAGGTGGCCAGGCAGACCGGCATCGGCAAGCGCGTGCTCGACCTGGATTCCAGCGGCGGCCAGGTCGAGGCGGCGATCCGCGCCGGCGATGCGATCGGCGAATCCGGCTGGACCGTGTGGGTGCGCGAAGGTTCGGTCTGCCACAGCGCCTGCGTGTTCGTGCTGGCCGCCGGCGACAACCGGCTGATCTCCGGCAAGGTCGGCATCCACCGGATGATGCGGATCAGTTCCACCGCGACCTCGCGCGCCGAGCTCAATCGCGAGCTGCAGGAGGTCTATGGCAACGTCAAGGACTACCTGGAGCGCAACGGCGTGGCGGTGGCGGTGGCCGACCTGATGATGACCGTGCCCAACCGCAGCCTGCGCCTGCTCAGCAGCGACGAGCTCAAGCAGTACGGGCTCGACGGCACCAACGCGGTGCAGGACGACCTGGAGCGGATCAAGCAATTGCGCAAGTGCGGCGACGATTTCGTGCGGCGCAAGGATGCGTTCCTGGTCGCCTTCGACCAGGAGTGCAAGACCAAAAAGGACGTGGACCTGGAGAGCCTGACCGCCTGCGGCCAGGCGCTGAAGCAGCGCTTCGGGTTCCCGGACCAGGCCTGTCCGGCGGAAAGCCCGCTCTCGGAGATCGACGTGGCGACCCTGCCGCTGGCCTCGCCCGGCGCCTGAACGGCCGCTGCGGCGCATGCCGCCCATTCACGTGGCGGGCATGGACGCGGGGCTAGCGTCGCGGCATCCCCTCCCGGAGTGCGCGCATGGCCGCCGGAACCCGCTTGATGCTGCGGCTGTACCTGCCCCCGGCGTTGCTGGCGTTGGGCGGCTTCGCGATCGCCGAAGTGCTGCTGCACCTCGCCAACGGCCTGCATGCGCCCTGGCTGGCGCGGACCGGCTCGCTGCTGAGTCTGCTCGCTCTGCTGGCGGCGACCGCGTGGGCGCTGTGGACGAGCTGGCGTGCCTGGCACAGGCAGCGCTATGCCGCCCCAGCCGCGGCCGCGGGAGTGGCGAGCGAGAATACGGTAGTGGCGACCGAGGAGACGCCATAGGGCCGCTGCGCTGGTCCGCACAGGCCGCGTAGACTGCGGCCTTGCCACCGCCGCTGCCGAGCGATGTCCTTGTCAATCTCCGTCACGTTCCGCCTCACTCCCGTCCTGCTGGCCCTCGTCGCTGGCGTCGCTTCCGCGCAGACCGCGCCCCCGGCATCGTCCGCGCCCGCGCCGACGACTGCCCCGCCAGCGGCACCCGCCGCCCCT
>NZ_AQOI01000292.1:0-390 GCF_000364665.1 Xanthomonas sp. SHU 199 | reverse complement strand
TTCAGTCCCGACGCATTGCGCCATCGGAAAGCGCACACCGTCTCGCGCGTCGCACGCTGCATCACAGTTGACTCCCACAAGGCATCACGCGAACCGCACCGACGTCAGAAAGACGCAAGCGGCTCCGCCGTGGGACTCAACTGTCGTGCCGCCGCGACAAGCGACGCCGAAAGCCGACCGACAGCCTCCGGCGTCGGGACTGAAGTCCCTCCCACAAGGATGCCGCCCCCCCTGTGGGAGCGACTTCAGTCGCGACGCATGGCAGTCGAACGCAGCGCAGCGACGTCGCACCAACACGTGTCTTGCCTGCTCGATCGTCTTGCAGTCGCGATGTGACGAAGCCCAAAGCCGGCCGACACCCTCCGTCGTCGGGACTGAAGTCCCTCCCAC
>NZ_AQOI01000291.1:0-2984 GCF_000364665.1 Xanthomonas sp. SHU 199 | reverse complement strand
GGCCCGCCTCCGGCGCCGGCCACTCGGCCGCGGCGCGGCGCAGGTCGATGCGCTGCGGCGGCGCCAGCGCCTGCGGCAGCGCGTCGGCGGCCAGCGCGAACCAGGCCTGATCCTGGTCCAGGCCAAGAAAGATGGCCTGCTCTGCCAGCGCGCCCAGGGCGGCGGCGCTGGCGATCAGCGGGCGTCCGTCGACATCGGCATGCGCCTGGCCATCGGCTTCCAGCACCAGCACCCTGGCCTGCTCCCAGGCCTGGCGCAGCGCGGCCGGGTCGTTGCGTACGGCATCGGCACGGTCGATCGCAGGACCGGCAAAGGCGAAAGAGGCAGGCGTCGGATCGGACATGCGCCGCAGGGTGCAGGCAAACCGTGCGTCCCGCAAGCCGCAGCGTGTCTACACGCTGAAGCTGCTGCCGCACCCGCAGGTGGTCTTGGCGTTGGGATTGCGGATCACGAACTGCGCTCCGTGCAGGCCTTCGCTGTAATCCACTTCCGCGCCCATCAGGTATTGCAGGCTGAGCGGGTCGACCAGCAGGGTGACCTGGTCGGTCTGCACCGCCAGGTCGTCCTCGGCGCGGTTCTCGTCGAACTCGAAGCCGTACTGGAAGCCGGAACAGCCGCCGCCCTGGATGTAGACGCGCAGCGCCAGCGCGTCGTTGCCTTCCTCGCGGATCAGCTCGCGCACCTTGGCCGCGGCGGCCGCGGTGAAGTTCAACGGCCGGTCCAGGGACTGGTAATCGGGCGTGGGCGCGGCGCCGGGCAGGGAGACGAGAGTGCTCATGGCGGGAGAATGGGGACGGCGGACGGCCGAATCAAGCCTCGGCGGTGAGCGCGCGCGGCGGCTCGGCGTCGCCGGCGGCCTCGCGGTGCGCTTCCGGTGGCGCCAGTGCGGCCAGGCTGCCGGCGTGGATCAGGCGCCCGGTCAGCTGCGCGCCTGCGTTCATCTCCACCACCTGGTAGTGCACGTTGCCCTGCACCCGCGCCTTCGACGCCAGTTCCACGCGCTCGGCGGCATGCACGTCGCCGATCAGCTGGCCGTTGATGATCACCACCGGTGCGCGCACCTCGCCCTCGATACTGCCGTGCTCGGACAGGGTCAACGTGGCCGGCGCGCCGTCTTCGGCGACGACCTTGCCGAGGATGCGCCCTTCCACGTAGAGGCCGCCGCTGAACACCAGGTCGCCGCGGATCACCACCTGCGCGCCGATCAGCGTATCGACCACGGTCTGGCCGCTGTTGCGGCTGTTCTTGTTCCCAAACATAGGCTGATTATTCCCCTTTGCCGTTACCGGCCAATGTCCAATCGAAGGTCTGGCTGACCGGCGCCCCGCCGCCGCTCAATGCCACCCGCACCCGTTGCGGGGTGAAGCCCTTGGGCAGGATCACGCTGCCGTCCAGTTGCTGGAAGTAGCGGAACGAGTAGTCCTGCCCGGGCACACCGGTCTTCTGGTGCAGTTCGTCCCAGCCGACGCTGGTCAGTTTGCCGCCGCGCACGCCTTCCACGGTCAGCCGCAATTGCCCCTGGCTGATCGCGCCGCGGTTGAGGTTCTGGGTCAGCACCACGTTGTAGCGCCAGGTGCCGCCGGCCTCGGCGGAGAACTCCACCGAATGCACGCTCAGGCCCTTGCGCTGGCTGGTCGCGCCGACCAGGCGCTCGTAGAACGCCACGTCGGCACGCAGCCCGGCGATCTCCTCGTCGCGCTCTGCCAGCGAACTCTGCACCTCGTTGTTGGCGGCGCGGCTGATCTGGTCGGAACGGGCCAGGGTCGCCTGGCGCTGGTTGAGCGTCTCGATCTGCCGCTGCTGCGCCTGCAGGTTGCGTTCGGCCTCGCGCAACTGCGCGCTGACCGCACTCAGCCGCGGCGCGGCCTGGCGGCTGGCCAGCCACCAGGTCAGGGCCAGCGACAGCAGCCACAGCCCGGCGAGCAGCAACCACAGCCCGCGGCCGCGGCGGGGCGCGGCGCCATTGGGCACGATCTGGAAACGGGGAACGGGTCGGTTCATGCGCGCTGCCGCGCCACCTAGGCGGCGCCGGCGTCGATCCTCGCGGGTCGGCCTGCTGGGCCACCTAGTGTAAGCCACCCTCCTGAGCGGCGCCGGACTGCGCGGCCGGCCCGCGCCGCGGGCTGGCCTTCGTGGCGGGCTTGGCCGATAGTGGCCGGCATCCGTGCTTTGCAGGAGCGCCTGCCATGACCGACGCCCATCTCTTCGTAATCGGCATCCTGCTGGCCTGGCTGGCCGGCATCCGCGTCTACCTGACCGTGTTCGGCATCGGCCTGGCCGGCCTGCTCGGCTGGCTGGAGCTGCCGCCGGCGCTGCAGGCGACGCAGTCGTGGTGGGTGCTCGGCACCTCCGGCGCGCTGGCGCTGGCCGAGTTCTTCGCCGACAAGATCCCCGGCGTGGATTCGGTGTGGGACCTGCTGCAGACCCTGACCCGGATTCCGGCCGGCGCCTTCCTGGCCGCGGCCACGCTTTCGCCCGACGGCCAGCTGAGCGCCGGCGCGCTGGCCACCGGCGCGGGCGTGGCGCTGACCAGCCACGCGCTCAAGGCCGGCACCCGCGCCCTGCTCAACACCTCGCCGGAACCGGCCAGCAACTGGATCGCCTCGCTGGCCGAGGATTCGGTGGTGATCGCCGCGCTGGCCCTGGCCCTCGCGCACCCGTGGCTGGCACTGACCGTCGTGCTGGCGGCGAGCGCGCTCGGCGCGTTGCTGGTGTGGTGGACATGGCGCCTGCTGTGGCGGGGCATGCGCCGCCTGCTGGCCTCGCCGACGGCACCGGTCGGCAACGTCTCGCACCCCGGCGCACAGCCATCGTGAACTTCGTCGCATAATTGGACGCGCCCCAGGAACCAGACGCGATGCCCGCCAACGACACCGCTCCGCTTTCCCCTCGCGAGGACGCGCGCGCGCGCCATGTCCGCGCCGAGACCCCGCCGCCGCACTACTGGCGGCGCTGGGTCGGCGACGCGGAGCGCGCGGCGCCCG
>NZ_AQOI01000290.1:0-5213 GCF_000364665.1 Xanthomonas sp. SHU 199 | reverse complement strand
GCGCCGGACGAGCCGGTGGCCGAGGCGCCGTTGGCGGACGCACCGACGTCGCCTGCCGGCGCGCCGGAAACGGCGCCGCGGCCCCAGCCCGGGCCGGCGTGATGAGCGGGGACGCTTGAAAGCCGGCGTGCGGCCCCCATACTGGCCGCCTCCGTTGCTCTCGCGTTTTTGCCGCCATGCCGATCTACGCTTTCCAATGTGCCGCATGCGGTCACAGCTTCGACCGCCTGCAGAAACTGTCCGATCCCGATCCGGAGACCTGTCCGGCCTGTTCCGCTACGGCGGTCAAGCGCCAGCTCACCGCGCCGGCGTTCCGCCTGTCCGGCAGCGGCTGGTACGAGACCGACTTCAAGAAGGACGGCGACAAGAAACGCAACCTGGCCGAGTCGGGGAGTACGGCCAGCAGCGGGGACAGCAAGCCCGCGGCCGCCGCGACGACGTCCGACGCGCCGGCCAAGCCCGCTGCGGCGGCCACGCCTGCCGCCGCGCCTGCCGCGGCCAAGCCTGCGGCGACCTGAGTCCCGCCAGGCCGCGCCAAGCCCGCGGCCTCTCGTAGGAGTGGCTTCAGCCGCGACCGAGCCTTGCCCGGTCGCGGTCAATGCCAAAAGAGCAAGAGCTACTCCTGAAGTCGACCTGTCACCCCATGCATCCGGCCGCGCAGCACGCCACGCGGCCCGTTGCCTTGGCTCAGCGCGCCCCGAAGCGCGCCCGGCAGCCGCCGTTGACCCACACCGTATTGCCTTCGTAGCCCCAGGTGCGGCCTTCCGCGCAGGTGGTGCCGGACAGCTGTTCGATCAGTTCCGGGCGGCCCTGGCGGCGGTCCCAGGCGCAGGTGCGCAGGCGCTTGTCGTCGCTGCTGCAGGTCACCGTGTAGCCGCTGTCCAGCGGCGGCCGGCCCGGCCCCCAGCCACCGCCGCCGCGGCCCTGGGCGAACTCGCCGCGACAACCGTCGTCGACCCACACCGCGCCGTCGCGCGAGCCCCAGGTGCGGCCCTCGATGCAGCGGGTGTCCGACAGCTGCCGCACCAGCATGGCGTTGCGCCAGCCGGTCGGGCAGATGCGCTGGCGCTGGTCCTGGCTCTCGCAGCGGACGGTGCCGGCCACGCCGCCACTGCCGCCGCCGTCGCCCCAGTTGCCGCCCCAATTGCCGCGACCTTCGACGAAGCGACCACGGCAGCCCTGGTCCACCCACACCACGCCGGGCGCCGAGCCCCAGGTGCGGCCTTCGATGCAGGGCGAATCGGACAGGGTGCCGACCAGTCGCGCAGGCCCGCGAAACGGCGTGGCGCATTGCTGGCGACGGCGGTCGTTGCTGGAGCACGCGACGGTGCGGCCGTCGAAGCCCGGTTCCTGCCGCCAGCCGCCGCCGCTGCCGCGCAGCGAGGTGGCGATGTCCTGCTGGATGTTGCCGAAGCCCCAGCCGCGGTCGATCTGGTCCAGGTAGAACTCGAGCTGGTCGTCGGGGATCTGCCGGCCGCGCGACTGGTCGGCGTACTCGCGCTCGATCACCCGGACCCGGCCGGGGACCGACAGTTGCCGCAGGTCCTGCGGCGCGTAGGCGCGGGCGCTCTGGGCCGCGGCCGGGGCGTTGGCCAGGGCCAGCGCGGCGATCACCAGCCAGCCACCAAGGTGCTTCAACATGGGTTCTCTCCTCCCCGTGAATGGTGCGCGGACTATAGCCGCAGGCCAACTTAAGCCAGGATGAGTCATGCGCGATTTGCCCGGGCCGACGCGCCGCCGCAGAATACCGGGCTTGCCGGCGCCTTCTGCGCCGGGCGCCCCCTGTTTGGAGCTAGCGATGCGTACCCACTTCTGCGGCCTGGTCGACGAGACCCTGATCGGCCAAACCGTCACCCTGGCCGGCTGGACCGACGTGGCCCGCAACCTCGGCGGCGTGTGCTTCATCGACCTGCGCGACCACGAAGGCATCGTGCAGGTGATGGTGGAGCCGGAGAACGCGGAGGTGTTCAAGGTCGCCGCCAGCCTCGGCTACGAGGACGTGCTGCAGGTCGAGGGCGTGGTACGCGCGCGGCATGCGGTCAACGACAAGCTGCGCAGCGGTAAGGTCGAGGTGATCGCCACCGCCATCACCGTGCTCAACAAGGCCGCGCCGCTGCCGTTCCACGCGCACGAGAACCCGGGCGAGGAAACCCGCCTGAAGTACCGGTATCTGGATCTGCGCCGCCCGGAGATGCAGCGCATGCAGCGCACCCGCATCAAGCTGGTGCAGGCGCTGCGCCGCTACCTGGACGAGCGCGGCTTCCAGGACATCGAGACGCCGATCCTGACCAAGGCCACCCCGGAAGGCGCGCGCGACTTCCTGGTGCCGGCGCGCATGCACCCCGGCGAGTTCTACGCGCTGCCGCAGTCGCCGCAGCTGTTCAAGCAGATCCTGATGGTGGCCGGCTTCGACCGCTACTACCAGATCGCGCGCTGCTTCCGCGACGAGGCACTGCGTGCCGACCGCCAGCTCGAGTTCACCCAGCTCGACATGGAGTTCGCCTTCGTCCGCGAGCGCGACGTGCAGGACTTCGTCGAGGCGATGGTCCGCGCCATCTTCAAGGAGGTGGTCGACGTCGAGCTGGCCGCCGAATTCCCGCGCATGACCTGGGCCGAGGCCATGCGTCGCTACGGCTCGGACAAGCCGGACCTGCGCATCGCCCTGGAACTGACCGATGTCGCCGAGTTGGTCAAGGACAGCGACTTCGCGGTGTTCACTGCGGCGGCCGCCGACCCCGACGGCCGCGTCGCCGCGTTGCGCATTCCCGGCGGCGCCAGCCTCTCGCGCAAGCAGATCGACGAGTACGCCGCGCACGCCGCCAAGTACGGCGCCAAGGGCCTGGCCTACGTCAAGATCGCCGACAGCGGCGAGATCAGCTCGCCGATCCAGAAGTTCTTCGGCGAAGCCGCGTTCGCCGCGCTGCTCGCCCACGTCGGTGCCGGCAACGGCGACATCGTGTTCTTCGGCGCCGGCGCCTACGGCAAGGTCTCCGACTTCATGGGCGCGCTGCGCCTGAAGGCCGGCAAGGACTTCGACCTCATCGCCGACGGCTGGCGGCCGCTGTGGGTCACCGATTTCCCGATGTTCGAATGGGACGAGGAGGCGCAGCGCTACGTGGCCCTGCATCACCCGTTCACCGCGCCGGCGGTGGACGACATCGCCGAGCTGCGCACGCACGCCAAGACCGCGGTGTCGCGCGGCTACGACATGGTGCTCAACGGCAACGAAATCGGCGGCGGTTCCATCCGTATCCACCGCCCGGACATGCAGAGCGCGGTGTTCGAGCTGCTCGGCATCGGTGCCGAGGAAGCGCGCGCCAAGTTCGGCTTCCTGCTGGATGCGCTGAACTACGGCGCGCCGCCGCACGGCGGCATCGCCTTCGGCATCGACCGCATCGCCGCGCTGATGGCCGGCACCGAGTCGATCCGCGACGTGATCCCGTTCCCCAAGACCACCGGCGCGCAGGACCTGATGACCGACGCGCCGTCGCCTATCGCCGACGCGCAGCTGGCCGAAGTGCACGTGCAGGTGCGCCCGCAGGCGCAGTGACCCCTTTCTTCCAACCGTAGCGCAGGCCGACACATGAGCGAGACCGCATTCAATCTGGAGTGGGAAACCCTCGGCAACGAGGGCGCAGTGGAGGCCATCGTCACCCAGCGCGCGCGCGTGTTCGGCGGCTGGCTGGTGCGCGCCGGCAGCGGCGCCAACGCGCCGCTGGCGTTCGTGCCGGATCCGGAAGGCCGTTGGGACGGCGAGGACTTCGGCGAGGACGACTACGAGTACGAGGAAGACGACGAGGAAGAAGAGGGCGAGGAAGAGGAAGGCGACGACGAGGACGAAGACGAGGACGACGGCGACGAGGCCGACGCCGACGCCGACGCCGACGCCGCGCACCCGGCGCGCTGAGCCGTGCTGATCCGCCGCGCCACGCCGGACGATGCCGCGGCGGTGACCCGCATCGCCACGGCCACCTTCTGCGAAACCTTCGGCCATCTGTATCCCGCGCAGGACCTGCAGGCCTTCCTCGACGAGGCCTATTCGCTGGAACGCGCCCAGGTCGTGCTGGCGCATCCGGACTACGCGATCTGGCTGGTCGAGCACGACGGTGCAGTGGTCGGACACGCCGCGGCGGGCCCCTGCGGCCTGCCGCACGCCGAGGTGCGTCCCGGCGATGGCGAACTGAAGCGCCTGTACCTGCTGCGCGCGCACCAGAACGGCGGCTGGGGTGCCCGGCTGTTCGATACCGCCCTGGCCTGGCTGGAGCGCGACGGCCCGCGCACGCTGTGGCTCGGCGTGTGGTCGGAGAACCTGGGCGCGCAGCGTTTCTACGCGCGCTACGGCTTCGAGAAGGTCGGCACCTACGAATTCCCGGTGGGGCGGGTGCGCGATCTCGAATTCATCCTGCGCCGGCCGCCGCGCGCGGCCTGACGCCTGCAACCGGACGTCGTCCGGGCATGCCGCGTCGACACAGCGGCAACGAGCGCGCGCTACAGTGCTGGCCTGTCCAGCTTGAGGAGAGCACGCCATGTTCCGACCGTGGATGGGAATCGCCGCCGTCGTGCCGCTGCTGGCCGCGTGCGCGCCACCGGCGTCGCTGCAGCCGGCCAGTGCCGGGCCGACGGTGCAGGGCGATGGCCGCTGCAACGTCGAGGCCGTGGCCTGGGCGGTGGGCCAGGAGGCCACCCAGGCGACCATGAGCCGGGTCTGGAAGGAGAGCGGAGCCGGCGTGGTGCGGCCGATCGCGCCGGGCCAGGCGGTGACCCGCGACCTGCGCCTGGATCGGCTCAACGTGTTCCTGGATGGCAGCAATCACATCGTCCGTACCACCTGCGGCTGAGTCGCCGATGGCCGCCGCACCCCAGGTGCTGTTGCTGCACGGCATCTGGAATGCGCGGCCGTGGCTGCTGCCGCTGGCGTTGCGCCTGCGCCGCGAGGGCTGGCGCGTCGCAAGCTTCGGCTATTCGACCGCGTTCGGCGGCGCCGAGGTCGCGCTCCCGCGGCTGCACGCCCGCATCGAACGTATGGCAGCCACCGGTCCGGTGGCGCTGGTCGGGCATAGCCTCGGCGGCCTGATCGCCTTGCAGGCCTTGCGGGAGGTGCCCTCGCTGCCGGTGACCCGGGTGGTGTGCCTGGGCAGCCCGCTGGCCGGCAGTGCCGCCGCGCGCGCCCTGGCGCAACGGCGGCTCGGACTGGCGCTGGGCCGCAGCGCGGC
>NZ_AQOI01000289.1:0-2230 GCF_000364665.1 Xanthomonas sp. SHU 199 | reverse complement strand
CAATGGCGGCGGATCCGGCTGCGCCAGGTGCGCGAGCAGCGACGGCTGCCGGCACAGCGTATCGAGCAGGAAGTCGCTGGCCAGCAGCGCGCGCGCCAGCGCGGACTCGAAACCGGGGGAAGACGGCCATGGCTGCGCGGCGACGGCCTGGCGCAGGCGTGCCAGGCTGCGTTCGAGCGTGGGTTGCAGGACGTCGGGAACCACGAAGGGAGCAGAAGCCATCGGCCGATGATGGCATCCCGCGGCGACCGCGGACAGCACCGCGGCGTCGATGCAATCAAACGCGCGCCGTCGGACACGGCGAGCGCAAGGGAAGCGTCGTGATTGCAGCATCGGCCCCAGCCAGGGCGGAGCTGTCTGCGCTGCATACGAGGAACTTCATTCCGACGTGTCCGACGCTTGCTGGATCTCCCACCACCGCGCGTCGCGGCTGAAGCCGCTCCCACAGGTGAAGCACCCACATTCTCGGGAACCCCACGGTGCAGCACTGCACTGCGGGAGGGACTTCAGTCCCGACCCGACGGCGCATCCGACGCCGCAAGGCCGTTCCACCCTCGCGCGTCGCGACTGAGGTCATTCCCGCTCGGAACGGAAAATCCACGCAGAACGCAGCTTTTCAGCACTTTTCGCAACTTTTCGCAGACCTTGGCGCCAGCCCCGCCACGACGATGGTGTATCATGGCCGTCTCGACGGAGCCCTGTGCGCCCTGCGCCGCCCGCTCCGTTCTTCGATCCTGCAGCGCCGTGGTGTTGACGCGGCCGTCCGGGATCGCCCCCGCAGACCAGTGCGGCGCCGTTGCGCCCTGTCGTTCCGTCTTGCTTGCCTGACGCGTGCGGGCCGGGGGTCATCACCTCACCGTTCCAGGACAGGAGAAGACATGTCGGAGTTCCACGCCCATTTCGGATGGTTCAAGCGCCGCCGCCAGTTGCAGGTGGAAGAAGTCACCGTCGTCGACAAACCCATGCTCAAGCGGGCGGTCGGCGCGGCGGCGCTGGGCAACGCGATGGAATGGTTCGACTTCGGCGTGTACGGCTACCTGGCCGTGACCCTGGGCCACGTGTTCTTTCCCAGCACCAACCCGACCGCGCAGCTGATCGCCACGTTCGCGACCTTCACCGTCGCGTTCCTGGTGCGCCCGCTGGGCGGGCTGGTGTTCGGTCCGCTGGGCGACCGCTACGGCCGGCAGAAGGTGCTGGCCGCGACCATGATCCTGATGGCGCTGGGCACGTTCTCGATCGGCCTGATCCCCTCCTACGCGCGCATCGGCATCTGGGCGCCGATCCTGTTGCTGGTGGCGCGGCTGGTGCAGGGCTTTTCCACCGGCGGCGAATACGGCGGCGCGGCGACCTTCATCGCCGAGTACTCCACCGACCGCAACCGCGGCTTCATGAGCAGCTGGCTGGAGTTCGGCACGCTGGGCGGCTATATCGCCGGCGCCGCCACGGTGACCGCGCTGCACTTCACGCTGAGCGATGCGCAGATGCTCGACTGGGGCTGGCGCGTGCCGTTCCTGATCGCCGGCCCGCTGGGCCTGCTCGGCCTGTACATGCGCATGAAGCTGGAGGAAACCCCGGCATTCCAGGCCTATGCCGAGGAAGCCGAAAAGCGCGAGCACGACGCGCCCGGCCTGGGCGCACTGTTCCGCATCCACTGGCCACAGTTGCTCAAGTGCGTGGGCCTGGTGCTGGTGTTCAACGTCACCGACTACATGCTGCTGACCTACATGCCCAGCTATCTCAGCGTCACCATGGGCTATGCCGAGAGCAAGGGCCTGCTGCTGATCATCATCGTGATGCTGGTGATGATGCCGCTCAACGTGCTCGGCGGATTGTTCAGCGATCGCCTGGGCCGCAAGCCGATGGTGATCGGCGCCTGCATCGCGCTGCTGGTGCTGGCGGTGCCGTGCCTGCGCCTGGTCGGCACCGGCAACGACTGGCTGATCTTCCTCGGCCTGATGCTGCTGGGCGTGGCGCTGGTGTGCTTCACCAGCTCGATGCCGTCGACCTTGCCGGCGCTGTTCTACACCCCGGTGCGCTACAGCGCGCTGTCGATCGCCTTCAACGTGTCGGTGTCGCTGTTCGGCGGCACCACGCCGCTGGTCACCGCGTGGCTGGTCGAACGCACCGGCGATCCGCTGGTGCCGGCGTACTACCTGATGGGCGCGGCGGTGGTGGGCATCGCAACGATGGTCTTCGTGCGCGAAACCGCCGGCCTGCCGCTGCGCGGCTC
>NZ_AQOI01000288.1:0-8590 GCF_000364665.1 Xanthomonas sp. SHU 199 | reverse complement strand
AGGCCTCGGCGTCGAGCGTGCCGGCGAGCGCGCGGCGCCCGGCCTCCAACACCTGGCCGAGGTCGGCGGCGCTGGTCAGTTCGCGGCCCAGCCGCTGCAGTGCGGTGGTCTGCGCGTTGACCGCGCGCAGCGCCAGCACCTGCATGCGCAGGCGCGAGGCCAGGCGCCCGGCGACCAGGGCCGCGACCAGGAACAGCAGCACCGTGACCACGCCCTGGCGCGCGCCGATCTGGAAGGTGAAGCGCGGTTCGATGAAGAAGAAGTTGTAGCTGAAGAAGCTCAGCAGCGCCGCCAGCACCGCCGCGGTCATCCGCGTCTTCGATGCCACCATCACCACTGCGACGATGAACACCATCGACAGGTCGTCGATGCCGACCCAACTTTCGGCGATCCACGCCACCACCACCGCCAGCGCCGACGCCACCGTAGCGAACAGCAGGTCGTCGCGCGACAGCCAATGCGCGGGGCTGCGCCAGCGCCGCCGCGCCCGCGCGCGCGCTTCCGGCGAACTGATGATCACCAGTTCGTAGTGCGCGCCGCGTTGCAGCAGCTGCTGGGTCAGGGTGCGGTTGATCATGCGCGCCAGCGGGCGCTCGCGGGTGCGGCCCAGCACCAGCGTGGACACGCCGCTGCGCGCGGCATGGTCGAGCAAGGCATCGGCGACGTTGGCGCCGTGCAGCAGCGCGGCCTCGCCGCCCAGCCGGCGCGCCAGCGCGAAGGCGCGGTCGATCTCCAGTTGCCAGTCGGCATCCGGCTGCGCCTGGGTCTGCACGGTGACCACCGTCCACGGCGCGCCGCGGCGCTCGGCCAGGCGCCGCGCCACCCGCACCAGGTAGTCGGACTGGCCGCGCCCGTCGATCGCCACCATCACCGTGCGCCGCAGCGCCACGCTGGTGCGGCCCTGCGCGGCCTGCACGTCGCGCAGATCGTTGTCGACGCGGTCGGCGGCGGTCTGCATCGCCAGCTCGCGCAGTGCGGCCAGGTTGGACGGCGAGAAGAAGGCCTGCAGCGCCTGCCCGGCCTGCTCGGGCAGGTAGACCTTGCCCTGCTGCAGGCGTTCGATCAGCTCGCGTGGCGGCAGGTCGACCAGCACGATGTCGCGCAGGCGGTCGAAGATCGCATCGGGCACGGTCTCGCTGACGCGCACGCCGGTGATGCGGTGGACCACGTCGTTGAGGCTTTCCAGGTGCTGGATGTTGACCGTGCTGTAGACGTCGATGCCGGCGTCGAGCAGTTCCTGTACGTCCTGCCAGCGCCGCTCGTGACGGCTGCCCGGCGCGTTGCGATGGGCCAGTTCGTCCACCAGCACCAGCGGCGGGCGCAGCGCCAGCAGCGCATCCAGGTCCATCTCGTCCAGGGTGCGGCCGCGGTACTCCAGCCGCCGCCGCGGCTGCACGGTGAGGCCCTCCAGCAGCGCCGCGGTCTCGGCGCGGCCGTGGGTCTCGACCACGCCGACCACCAGGTTGCTGCCCTGCTGCTGCAACTGCCGCGCACGCGACAGCATCGCGTAGGTCTTGCCGACCCCCGGCGCCGCGCCGAGGAACACGGTCAGGCGCCCGCCGCGCTCGCGCTGCAGTTCGCCGATCAGGGCGTCGGCCTGTTGGGTGCGGGGGTCGGGCATTTGGAGCTGGGAATGGGGAATTGGGAATGGGGAATCGCAAAGCCTACAGCGCGGCGCGCCTTACCGCTTTTGCTCCCTCCCATTCCCGATTCCCGTTTCCCCATTCCCGGCATCCAAGGCCAAATTCAGCGCCAGCACGTTCACCCGCGGCTCCCCCAGCACGCCGAACTGGCGCGGCTGGGTCTGTGCGGCGACCAGGGCGGCGACGGTCTGCGGCGACAGGCCGCGCGCCGCGGCCACGCGCGCCACTTGGATGTGCGCCGCTTCCACGCTGATGTCCGGGTCCATGCCGCTGCCGGACTGGGTGATCAGATCGTCCGGCACCTGCGCCGGGTCGATGCCTTCGCGCGCGGCCACCGCCTGGCGGGTGGCGTCCAGGCGCTTGCGCAGGTCGGGGTTGCTGCGCGCCTGGTTGCTGCCGGCCGCCGACATCGGATCGTACTTGGCGCCGGATGGACGTGGCTGGAAGTAGCCGGCGGCGGCGAACGGCTGCGCCACCAGCACCGAGCCGACCACGCGGCCATCGTGGCTGCGCAGGCTGCCATTGGCCTGCTCGGGGAACAGCGCGCCGGCCAGCACGGTGGCCAGCAACGAGTACAGCGCCGCGGACGCGAGCACCAGCAGCGACAGCACCAGCACCGCGCGCCAGCGCATCGGTTCGCGAAGGGAAACGGAAGACACGGTCATGGAGGTAATTCCGAAGGAGCGTGAGAATCGGCGCTGGGGTCAGCCCAGCGCCACCAGCAGCAGATCGATGGCCTTGATCCCGACGAACGGCAGCAGCACGCCGCCCACGCCGTAGATCAGCATGTTCCGGCGCAGCAGCGAGGTCGCCGAGGACGGGGTGAAGCGCACGCCG
Organism: Xanthomonas sp. SHU 199; assembly: GCF_000364665.1. Lineage (NCBI taxonomy): Bacteria > Pseudomonadati > Pseudomonadota > Gammaproteobacteria > Lysobacterales > Lysobacteraceae > Xanthomonas > Xanthomonas sp. SHU 199. The sequence goes on along the minus strand of NZ_AQOI01000288.1, from coordinate 6,110 downwards.
CGCAGCGCCAGCGGGATCAGCGCCGGGATCACCAGCGCATTGAAGATCAACGCCGCCAGCACCGCGTTGGTCGGGCTGGACAGGCGCATCACGTTCAGCGCGGCCATCTGCGGGATCGAGGCGGCGAACAGCGCCGGCAGGATCGCGAAGTACTTGGACACGTCGTTGGCCAGCGAGAACGTGGTCAGCGCGCCGCGGGTGATCAGCTGCTGCTTGCCCACTTCCACCACCGCCAGCAGCTTGGCCGGATCCGAATCCAGATCGACCATGTTGCCGGCCTCCTTGGCCGCCTGGGTGCCGGAGTTCATCGCCAGGCCGACGTCGGCCTGGGCCAGCGCCGGCGCGTCGTTGGTGCCGTCGCCGACCATCGCCACCAGGCGTCCGCCGGCCTGTTCCTGGCGGATGCGCGCCAGCTTGTCCTCGGGCGTGGCCTCGGCGATGTAGTCGTCGACGCCGGCCTCGGCGGCGATGGCCGCGGCGGTCAGCGGGTTGTCGCCGGTGATCATCACCGTCTTGACGCCCATCGCGCGCAGCCGTGCGAACTTCTCGCGCACGCCGTGCTTGACCACGTCGGACAGCTCGACCACGCCCAGCACGTGCCGGCCCTCGGCCACCACCAGCGGCGTGGCGCCGCTGCGCGCCACCTGCTCGACCCGGCTCTTCAGTTCCGCCGGCACCTGCCCGCCCAGCGCGGTGACGTGGCGGATCAGCGCATCGGCGGCGCCCTTGCGGATCGACCGCGGCGGCTGCATGCCGTTGGCCGGCAGGTCGACGCCGGACATGCGGGTCTGCGCGGTGAAGGCGACGAACTCGGCGCCCGCCGGATCGGCCGGCGGCAGGCCCTGCTCGCGCGCCAGGCGCACGATCGACTTGCCTTCCGGGGTCGGGTCGGCCAGCGACGACAGCATCGCCGCCTCGCGCAGCTGCGCCACGTCCACGCCGCTGAGCGCATGGAACACGGTGGCCTGGCGGTCGCCGTGGGTGATGGTGCCGGTCTTGTCCAGCAGCAGCACGTCGACGTCGCCGGCCACTTCCACCGCCTTTCCCGACTTGGCCAACACGTTGGCCGACAGCGCGCGGTTCATGCCGGCGATGCCGATCGCCGGCAGCAACCCGCCGATGGTGGTCGGGATCAGGCACACCAGCAGCGCGATCAGCAGCAGCGGATCCACGTGCACGCCGACGAAGCCGGCGATCGCCGGCAGCGAGGCGACCACGATCAGGAAGGTCAGGGTCATCGCCGCCAGCAGCATGGTCAGCGCGATCTCGTTCGGCGTCTTCTGCCGGTTGGCGCCTTCCACCAGCGCGATCATGCGATCCAGGAAGCTGTGGCCCGGCTCGGCGGTGACCTTCACCAGGATCTCGTCGGACAGCACCTTGGTGCCGCCGATGACGCCGGAGCGGTCGGTGCCGGCCTCGCGCAGCACCGGCGCCGATTCGCCGGTGACCGCGGCCTCGTTGATGGTGGCCAGGCCGTGCACGATCTCGCCATCGGCCGGGATCAGCTCGCCGGCCGACACCACCACCAGGTCGCCCGGGCGCAGTTCGGCGGCGGGCACGCTGGTCTCGGCGTCCAGCCGCACACTGGCGACCCGGCGCGCCACCAGGTCCTTGCGCGCACGCCGCAGCGAGGCGGCCTGGCCGCGGCCGCGAGCCTCGGCCACCGCCTCGGCGAAGTTGCCGAACAGCACGGTGACCAGCAGGATCGCGGTCACCGCCCAGCCGAAGCCGGCCGGGCCCTGGCCGGACACGGTGATCAGCGCCGACAGCAGCGTGCCGGCGAAGACCACGGCCATCACCGGGCTGCCCAGCAGGTGCCTTGGCGACAGCTTCAGCACGCTGTCGCGCAAGGCCGCGCGCAGCGCCGCGGCATCGAACAGCCCAGGCCGGCGCGCCGGCGAAGAAGCCACGGAAGTAGAAGGAAGCGGGGTGCTCATCGTCGTCGTCTCAGTGCGCGGCCAGGGTCAGGTGATCGGCGATCGGTCCCAACACCAAAGCCGGCGTGAATTGCAGAACGGTCAGGATCGCGATGACCGCGATCAGGGTCAGCGCGAAGGTCGGGGTTTCCACCTGCAGGCTGCCGCCGGTTTCCGGCGCCACCCGCTTGCGCGCCAGTTGCGCGGCCACGATCAGCGGCACGATCAGCGCCGGATAGCGGCCCAGCAGCAGCACCACGGAGCAGCTCAGGTTCCACCATGGAATGCCGTCGCCCAGCCCCTCGAAACCGGAGCCGTTGTTGGCGAACGCCGAGGTGTACTCGTAGAACACCTGGCTGATGCCGTGGAAGCCCGGATTGGAAGTCGCCGAGATCGAGGCCGGCAGCGCCAGGGTGACCGCGGTGAAGCCGAGCAGCACCAGCGGCTGCAGCAGGATCAGCAGCGCCAGCAGGCGCACTTCCGGCGCCTCGATCTTGCGTCCGAACAGTTCCGGGGTGCGCCCGGTCATCAGGCCGGCCAGGAACACGCTCAGCAGCAGGTACACCAGGAACTGCTGCAGGCCGCAACCGATACCGCCCCAGATCGCGTTGATCAGCATGTTGATCATCGCCACGCCACCGGTCAGCGGCGCCAGCGAATCGTGCATGGCGTTGACCGAGCCGTTGGAGGTCTGCGTGGTCAGCGACGACCAGGCCGCCGAGGCATCGACGCCGAAGCGCACCTCCTTGCCCTCCATCAGCGCGGCACTGCCGGGCGCGTGGCCTTCGGCCCACAGCGACACCGCGGTGGACGCCAGCGACATCACCAGCATGCTGCCGAACACCAGCGCAGTGAACTTGCGGCGCCCGGTGAACGGGCCGACCATGAACGCCACCGCCACCGGGATCAGCACGATGCCCAACATCTCCAGCAGGTTGGAGAACGGCGTGGGATTTTCCAGCGCCATCGCGCTGTTGGGGCCGTACCAGCCGCCGCCGTTGGTGCCGAGCTGTTTGATCGCCACCATCGCCGCGACCGGGCCGAGCGGGATCTTCTGTGTCTGCTGGCCGGCGCTGGCGTCCAGCGGCGTGGCGACCGGACCGGCCGCCAGCGTCGAAGGCACGCCCTGCTGGGTCAGCAGCAGCGTCCACAGCAGGCACAGCGGCAGCAGGAAGCGCAGGGTCGGACGGATCACGTCGGCCCAGTAGTTGCCGAGGTCGACCTCCTGCGCCGTCTCGCCGCCACTCGCGGCCGCCTTGCGCGCCGCATCCTGGCCACGCCCACCGAACAGGCCGCGCAGCGTCGCCGCCACCAGCGCCAGGCCCATCATCGGCGTGATGAACTGCAGGCCGACCACGCCCACCGCTTGCGACAGGTACGACAGCTGCGCCTGGCCCGAGTAGTGCTGCTGATTGGTGTTGGTCAGAAACGAGACCATGGTGTGCAAGGCCACGTCCCAGCGCATGTTGGGCACCGCATCCGGATTGAACGGCAGCCAGGTCTGGGTCACGAACAGCACGAACACCAGCACGCCCAGTACCAGGTTGCTGGCCAGGAACGCGCCGGCATAGGCGCGCCAGTGCATGCCGCGCGCCGGGTCGGTGCCGAGCAGGCGGTACAGCGGGCGTTCGATCCAGCCGAACAGCGCGTCGCCGCGCATCGGCGCCCCGCGCATCACCTTGGCCAGGTACAGGCCCAGCGGCCATCCCAGCAGCAGCGCGAGCGCATAGACAAGCAATGTATCGATCATGGAAGTGGCACTCGGCTCAGAAATCTTCGGGGCGCAGGATCACGTACAGCAGGTAACCGGCCGCGACGATCACCGCCACGCCGCAAACGAACGAAAGCCAACCGCTCATGGTCTCAACTCCGAAACAAAGGGACGGCCCGCCGCAGGGCAGGCCGCAATCGTGTGGGAACACCGCCGGACGCGGCATGCGCACGGAGGCAGAAGGGAAGCGCAACATGGCGACGCACGCCGGGTCGGACAGGCCTTCTGGCCCAGGCCGGCATTATCGAAGCCGTCGCCATAAACTCTCCGTGGCGAAGGCGCGCGGCACGCATAAATTCTGCGTAAAACCGCGCGACGCAGGGGCGTGCGCCACGTCTGCCGGCGCCGCGCCGCCGCCACGGCAGCGCGCGACGACCTCAGTAATGCAGGATCGCGTCGATCAGCGCCGTCGCCTGATGGTTGCGGCGCCCGCCGTCGTAGGCGGGGAAATCGTAGGCGTGCTCGTAGCGCAGCTCCGGGCGGATCTCCAGGTCCTGCGACACCCAGTGGGTGAGGCCGATGGTGTGGCTGGAGTAGCGCGTGGCGAAACCGGTGCGCTGGCCGTCGTGGTCGTTCACGAACTCGTTGCGGATCGCCAGCATGTCCGACGCGCCGAGCTGGATGTTGACGTAGTTGACGATGGCGTCGGCAGTGCTGCGCCCCAGCGGAAAGTCCGGCGCCTCGCCCAGCGCATAGCCCGGGCGCCCGGTCGGCGCGTGCGACTGCGACGGATCGGTGGCCAGCGCCTGGTCGCGCACATAGATATGGTAGGCCTCGGTGAGCATGTGCACCTTCGGCGAGAAGCGGTGGCCCCAGGTGAGCACGAACTCCTGCAGGTTGTTGTAGGTCTGCGCGGCGTTGTTGTACGACTCCACGCACGGATACAGCATGTCGTCGTTGCTCTTGGAGACCCAGCGCAGGCAGGCCTGCGCGCTCAGGCGGCTGGTCGCGTCCCAGATCGCCGAATCGTCGCCGCCGTGCACGCCGAGCTGCAGCGTCCACTGGTCGTTGAGCTTGGTGGTGGTGAGGATGCCCATGTTGGTATAGGCATCGACCGTGTACAGGATCGAATGGGTCAGCAGGTAATTGTTCGGCGAGAACTGCGCTTCGATGTCCGGCAGCGACAGGTAACGGCCGACCGTGACCAGCATGCCCTGCGCCACCGACGGCAGGTACAGATCCACGTGCGCGATCATCGGATCGTTGCCATAGATCTTGCCGTTGAGCGCGCTGTTGGGCTGCGGGTGGTGCAGCAACTGGTCGCTGGTGACGCCCTTCATCGTGGTGTAGTGGTAGTCGTAGCCGTACAGGTCGTCGAGGTGGAAGCCCCAGTCGACATGGTCGGTCTGCACCGTGTCCGGCACGCGCTGCAGGCGGATCAGCGCCTGATTGAACTCGCCGCGGTTGGGCCGCGTGGAGTAGGACAGCGGATAGTTGCTGCGCGAGGACGTGCTGGCGTTGAGCGAGGGATTGATCCAGCCGTACAGCTCGATGCGGTTGCGCTGCATCCACTGCCCCACGCGCGTGCACGCCAGCGCCTTCTCCACCGGATACTGCGCATTCTCGTTGGGCACCCCGACCGGGTAGTCGACCGCGCCAAGCTGCCATTCGGCCGACGGGAACGGCGGCGAGGAGAACGGCGCCGGCAGCCCGCGACGCGCCGGCGTCGGCGCATCGGGATCGGCCGGCTGCGCATCCTCGCGATAGGCCGAGGCCAGGCGCGAGAAGAAGCCATTGGAACAATCTGCGCTGCGTGCCAGCGGCACGGGGGCGGGCTCCGACGCCGGCATCGCCTCCGACACGGGCGCAGCCAGGCCCACGGCGGCGGCATCGCCGGCGCACAGCACGGCCAGGGACAGGAACAGGGGATGGAACTTCATGGACATCGCGACGTCGGCTCGCAACGAGCCGTCCTTCGTTGGGTGGAGGGGGCAACGACGGCGCGCCGCCTCACGCGCACGCGCCATCGCAGGCGATACGCCGGGTAACGCATCGCGGGGAGGGAGTTGGAATGCAGCGCCGCGGTGGCGGCGGCGTTATGTCGTCAACGCGCGTGCAGTGAACGCGCGCGGCCGTGTGGCGGCGGATGTTGCAGCGCGCTGCGGCAGCCATCGTGGCGTCGCGGCGCAGGTGGCATGGCCGCCACGCGGACGCGGACGGCACGCCGTTGCGTCTGCGGCACGCGGCGCCTGCAGGCGATCGGTGCGGCCTGCGACACGCTCAAGATTGCAGCCATCGATTCCACGCAAGCATCCCCGTCATCAGCGCGGAAAGTATAGGAATCGCCGAATATCTTCGTTGCAAAGCGCGCGCCGGTTCGAATAAAAGCTGCGTAAATTCGTGTGCTGTGCTGGCGTGGTGTGCGCGCTATGTGGCAATGCGTGGTGCCGTACCCTCATCCGCCCCTGCGGGGCCCCTTCTCC
>NZ_AQOI01000287.1:0-5944 GCF_000364665.1 Xanthomonas sp. SHU 199 | reverse complement strand
GGCCGTGCGGCGGGAAGTGCGCGGCGGCGACCGCGCGCTCGGCCTGCTCGGCGCTGTCCAGCCCGGCCAGGACCACGCCGCGGGCGCCGGCATCGAGCACCCGGCCGATCAGCTTGGCATCGACCTCGGGCACGCGCACCCACGGTTCGCAGCCGCCCAGCTCGCAGGCGCGGATGGCATGTTCCAGCTCGGCGGGCGAGCGCAGCACGTGTTCCAGATCGAGTACCGCGAAGTCGTAGCCGACATGCCCGAACATCTCGCACAGCAGGGCACTGGGCACGGAGTTGAGCAACCCGATCTTGCAGGCCATGGGGGGAGGGCGCGCGGAACTGGGGAAGGGAGCGCAATCCTGCCGCAAACGAGAATGCTTATCAAGAAGATTCGCTGCAAGTCTTCACGGCCGCCGTAGACGCTTTCTGTGCGCCACCACGCTCTTCGCTGCGACTCACTCGCCGAAGAGGAGCCGCTTTTGCGAATCCCCAGTCCCGAATCCCCAATCCCTAAGCCGCGCGGTCAAGGCCTCAGCGCGCGGCGGCGCGCATCCCCCGGTACGGCGGCGTCGCCATCGCCATTTCCGCCAGCGAATAGGCCAGCTCGCGCTCGGCCATCACCGTGCCGTCGGCGCCGTGGTCGAGCAGGTGCTTGACCTCGGCATCGCTGTGCGCCCGCGCCAGCAGGGTCAGCGCCGGGTTCAGCGCGCGCAGCTTGGCCAGGGCCTCGCCGGCCTCCAGCGGCTGCGGGATCGCCAGGATCGCGATCTTGGCCTTGTCCGGGTGCGCCTCGGCCAGCACGCGGTCGGCGGCGGCACTGCCGCGGATGCCGGGGATGCCGTCGGCGTGGGCGCGTTCGACGTGGTCGCGGTTGTCGTCGATCACCAGCACCGGTACGCCGCGCTCGCGCAGCACCGCCGCCAGCGCGCTGCCGACCCGGCCGTAGCCGATCACGATGGCGTGGTCGACCAGGTCCAGCGACGGGCCCGGCGGCAACTCCGGCTCCACCGTCACCGGCGCCTCCACCGCCTGCCGCGCCTGCCAGCGGTCCAGCCAGGTGAACAGGAGCGGGTTGGCGATGATCGACAGCAGCGCGCCGGCCAGGATCAGGTCGCGGCCGGTCTCGGGCAGGATCGCCAGGCTCACGCCCAGGCCGGCCAGGATGAAGGAGAACTCGCCGATCTGCGCCAGGCTGGTGGAAATGGTCAGGGCGATGCCGGTGGGGTGGCCGAATGCCCGCACGATCACGAAGGCGGCCAGCGACTTGCCGACGGTGATGGTCAGGAACGTGGCCAGCACCTGCCAGGGATGCTCGACCAGGATGTGCGGATCGAACAGCATGCCCACCGAGACGAAGAACAGCACCGCGAAGGCGTCGCGCAGCGGCAGCGAGTCGTTGGCGGCCTTGTGGCTGAGCTCGGATTCCTTCAGCAGCATGCCGGCGAAGAACGCGCCCAGCGCGAACGACACGCCGAACAGCGTGGCCGAGCCGAACGCCACGCCCAGCGCGATCGCCAGCACCGACAGGGTGAACAGTTCGCGCGAGCCGGTCGCGGCGACCTTCTCCAGCGCCCACGGGATGGCGCGGCGGCCGACCACCAGCATCACCGCCACGAACGCGGCCATCTTCAGCAGGGTCACGCCGAGCGCGCCGAGGATCGCCCCGGTGTCGGCGCCCTTGCCGCCGAGCGCGTCGGCCAGTGCCGGCAGCAGCACCAGCGCCAGCACCATCACCAGGTCCTCCACGATCAGCCAGCCGACCGCGATGCGCCCGCGCAGGGTTTCCAGCAGACGCCGTTCCTCCATCGCCCGCAGCAGCACCACGGTACTGGCCACCGACAGCGCCAGGCCGAACACCAGGCCGTGCAGGGTCGGCCAGCCCATGCTCCAGGCCAGGCCCCAACCGAGCAGGGTGGCGACCGTGATCTGCGCCAGCGCGCCGGGGATCGCGATCCACTTCACTTCCATCAGGTCTTCGAGGGAGAAGTGCAGCCCCACGCCGAACATCAGCAGCATCACCCCCAGTTCCGACAACTGGGTGGCCAGGGCCTGGTCGGCCACGAAGCCCGGCGTGAACGGGCCCACGCAGATGCCCGCCACCAGATAGCCGACCAGCGGCGAGAGTTTGAGGCGATGGGCGAGCGTGCCGAGGATGAAGGCGAGCGCGAGCCCGACCGCGATGATGTCGATGAGACTGGTGTCGTGATGCATTCAGGATCGCAGAACAAGTAGGCCCCGAGTGTCGCCGATCGGGGCTTTTGTCGGCAAATCGATGGGTGGCGCCAAATGGCTGGCGGACCCCGGGCATCGTGATTGGGCCACGGGCCCATTACGTGGCGGGCTGCGCGTGCGGCGACAGGACGGGACGATCTCGGGCAGCGGCTGGGCGGCTGGCATCGGGAGCAGGCCGCCGCGAGACGCATGCCCTCGGCATCGCGCAGGTGGGGCATGGACGCGCGTGCCAGGGCCGCGAGCCGCGCAACCGGCGACCCGGGCGGTGCCGTATCCCAGCCACCGGCTCCCGCTCCCCGACACCCTGAGTGGGATGGAAGTCGCAGCGATCGGGTCCCCCGCGCAACTCCCTGTCAGGAAAGGCATTACAGCGGATGATGGACGTTATCTGTCTACTGTTTCGGCCCATCCCGTGGTGTATGTTTGCGCCAATTAGGTGTCCTGCCAGGACCAGGGTGGCATGGCTAGACTGAAGACATTCGCGAAGGGACTGCTCCTGAGCTCCGTGTACTGCGCCGGATACCTGATGGCGTGGCAGTTGTCTCTTGACCAATGGTTCCTGCCGGCCGGCCTGCGCGCGGCCGTGTTGCTGTTCATGCCCTTGCGGCTGTGGCCGTACTTGCTGCTTGGCGATGCCGCTGCGCTGCTGGTGCTGCGTGTGCCGCTGATCGACGAGGGGCAGAGCGCGGCCTGGGCCTATCTCAGCCCGTTGCTGCTGATGCCGCTGTCGGCGCTGGTGCCGTTGTGGTTCCGCCGCCGCGTCCCCGACATGATGGTCTGGCAGCAGCGGTTGCTGCCGGTGGTGCTGGGCATGGCGCTGTGGGGCGTGCTGATCAACAAGGCGCTGAACTGGGTGCTGGATGGGCCGACCACCGACATCAACGTCGAGAACGCGCTGAAGTTCTGGATCGGTAACTATCTCGGCATCCTGGTGTTCGTGCTGCCGGCCTTGCTGTGGGTGCGCCGCGAAGGCACCGCGCTGATGTCGCGTGGGCTGATGCACGACAGCCTGCGCGCGGCGCTGATGGTGGCGGTCCTGTTCGCGGCGGCGATGAACGTGCCGGACGGAGTCGCACGCCAGTTCCTGCTGGTGATGATGATCGTGCCGGGTTTCTGGCTGACCCTGGGCCACGAGTGGCGCGGTGCTGCGGTCGGCATCGTCATGGCCGACATCGCGGTGGCGATGGCGCTGGCCAAGTCGCATCACGCCGGTGCGTTCGACCTGGAAACCTTCTACGTGCAGATGCTGGTGTCGTTCGCCGCCACCACGCTGTTCGTGCTCGGTACCCGCATCGCCGGGGTGATGGACCAGGCCCGGCGCCTGGGCTTCGCCGAACAGGAGGCGTTGCAGGTGGCCCAGGCCAGCTACATGTCGGCCGAGCGCACCCTGCGTAACCGCGTGATCGAGTACACCGACATCCACGTGCATATCAACAAGCTGCGCCGCGACATCGCCAGCACGCTGAAGGAGCACGGCCACTACGCCGCGGCGATGGAAATGAACCGTACCGGGGTGATCCAGGCGCAGTTGCTGGACGATTACGTGGCGGCGCTGTATCCGCTGGATATCGAAACCCACGGCCTATACGGCGCGCTGAACTCCATCGCCTTCGCCAACGCCTGCGATACCGAGGTCGAGGCGCGCCTGCACGGGGATTCGCGGCGGCTGTCGATCGGGCTGCAGCTGGCGGCGTATCGCTGCGTGCTCAACGCCATGGAAATCCTGCCCGATGCGGGCCGGCATACGATCACCGCACGAGTCTGGTCGGCACGCGGCAAGCGCGGCGTGGTGGTGACCGTGGAAGCCGATGCGGCGATGCCGGGCGGCGGCCGCAAGCATCACAGCGCCAACGAGATGGACTGGGAACTGGCCAGCCGCTTGAAGGCTCATGACGGCACCTGCCGGCGCCGTCATGAGCAAAAGATCAGCTTCCTGATCTCCGAACCGCTGGAAAAGACCGTTACTTCTTGATGGTCACGGTCCAGACGTCGCCGTTGGCGCTGCTGGCCAGCTGCACGGTGAAGTAGCGCGCATCGTAGACCACGGTGCCGCGGCTGCTGTCGAAGGTGTCGACGGTGCTCACCCGATCCACGTCCTTGCCCATCGGCGTCACCCAGGCGGTGTCGCCGACGCGGCCGATCGCGCCACGCACCTGGCCGGTGGAGTCGTTGATCTGCAGGTAGGTCACGCCGTTGCGCTCGAACTGGTAGATGCGCGCCGACGCGTTGGTGGACAGATTGGTCGCCGCCGGCGCGCTTTCACCCAGACCACGAATGGAGATCGGGCTGCCGTTGCCGCCGCTCGGGCAACAGCTCTGCGCATAGGCGCTGGACGCCAGCGCCGAGCACGCGACGATGCCTGATAGCACCGCTATTTTTGAAGTTTTCCACATGACACGGTCCTTCCCCGGATGGGGCTTTTTTGCCTGCCGTTCAGGCGATTCCACATTACGCGAATCGCAACAGGCCACTGTTGACAAATAATCAATCGATTCATACTTGTGATGTGGCTCACGCTTATTTTTGCGGAAGAATTCCCGCAAATACGCCGCATCGGCTTGCTCAGGTATGGCCCCAGGTCACGCGCGATTCGCGTCGACCATCCGGCATCGCCGGGGTGTCGGGCGTGGACCTTATTGCAGTTTCCATGCCACACATTGCGGGTATGTCCTCGCGGTGCAGCAGGGCATGTTGTTGCTGGCGCTTCCGCGTTCGGCACAGCCAAGCGATGCCGAACGCCGCTGTCGATGGCGAACGCGTTGCATCGTGGGGAAATCCATCGCGCCGTCGCCCGGCGTTTTTCGGATGCGATCACGAGTCGTGTCGTGTCTGAGATGGCCATCACCGACGTGACCGGATCGGTGCAGTCGCTCGGCCCGATGCGCCCGGATCGCGCGGCGAATGTTTGACGCCTCTGCGTCGCTGTCGGTCGCGATCAGGCGGCGCTTCGTTGCAAACGCATGGGTCGAACGGATGACGGCGCGAGTGCGATGCGTTGCCGAACGTGACGAGGCTTATGGGCGCGCGCTTTGCCGACGCTTCGTCACCGCCGCGTTGGTGCCCATCCGATGCCTGCGTCAGCGGTGTAGCGCCGCACGCCATCCAGACCGACCTGGCGGACATGCGGTCGCGGCGTTGTCTGCGATGAACGCGGCGGCGGCGGTGCCGGGACACCGCCGCCGCAATGCATCACCAGCTGTAGTTGACGTTGGCGTAGGCGAAGGCGCCGTTGAAGCCGAACGGCGAGGACGTGCTGTACGGCAGATAGGTGCGGGTGCCGGCGCCGGCGCGCGAGCGGTCGGGATACTCGTTGAGCACATTGTCGCCGCCGACGGTCACGCGCCAGCGGCCCAGGCTGTAGGCGGCCGACAGGTCCAGGGTCCATTTGGCCGCATAGGTCTGGTCGGCGGCCGGCGTGGTGCCGAAGTCGGTGAATTCGCCCCAGCGCGTGGCCGTGGCGGTGAAGGCCCAGGCGCCGGGCGACCATACGCTGCTCAGGAAGAACTTGTCGCGCGGCGAACCGCGGGTGATGCGGCCGATCTCGGCACGGCCGATGCGTACCGCGGTCGGGTCGATCGCTTCCAGGACCGCAGGATTGCCGGCGATCTTCTCGATGTCGGTCTTGTTGTAGTTGTAGCCGGCGGTGAGATCGAGGCTGCTCGCGGGCAGCGTGAGCTTGTAGGTGCCGATCGCATCCACGCCCTGGGTCTTGGTGTCGATGG
>NZ_AQOI01000286.1:0-9236 GCF_000364665.1 Xanthomonas sp. SHU 199 | reverse complement strand
GCGGCCGCCGCCGATGCCGGCGTAGCCGTTGCCCTGCAGGTAGTTGCGCACGGCGGTGGAGGTGAGGTTCTCCGAGAGCACGATGCGGTCGTCGATGTCGATGCGGTAGGCGTCGAGGGTGATGTACAGCGCGTCCACCGGCTGCAGCACCAGGCCCAGTCCGTAGTTCTTGGACTTCTCGGCCTTCAGCGGCTCGGCGCCGAGCGCGATCGCCGCCGGATTGTCGGTGCGGAAGGTGCCGATCTCGAACGGCGTGGCGGCGATGCTGCCGTCGGGCTGGGCGACGTTGATGAAGTTGGTGGCGACCGACTGGAAATACTGCTGCTGCAGCGACGGTGCGCGGAAGCCGGTGGAGACGGTGGCGCGCAACGCGACCTTCGGGCTGAAGGCGTAGCGCAGCGACAGCTTGCCGGTGGCGGTGTCGCCGAAGTCGCTGTAGTTCTCGTAGCGCCCGGCCAGGCCTACGGAGAACTTGTCGGTGATGTCGCCTTCCAGGTCGAGATAGGCCGAGTAGCTGTTGCGATCGTAGTGGCCGGAGTCGCCGGGCTTGAAGCCGGCGAACACCTGCGCGCCCGGCAGCAGGGTGCCGTTGGCCGAGGGAATGCCGCCGTTGAGATAGGACGCCGGCGCGCCCGGCGATTCGTTGAACTTCTCGCCGCGCCACTCGGCGCCGAAGGCCAGGGTCACCGGGTAGGCCAGGCCGACCTCCAGCGATTTGCTGAAGTCGGCGTTGAGCACGTTCTGGGTGACCTGCAGCGCGCCCGCATAGAACTCGGTGGGACTGGCCAGGCCGAGGCTGTTGTTGAGGCTGTGGCGCACGTCGAAACTCAGATCGTTGCGGCCGTAGTTGTAGCTGAGGTCGATGGCCAGGCCGCCGGCGGTGCTGGACTTGACCCCGCCGACCCAGGACACGTCCTTGCTGACGTTGTAGATCTGCGGCAGGAAGCCGTCGGGGTAGATCTCCGGGCGGTTGCGGTTGTCGCCGGACCAGCGGAAGTAACCGTTGGACAGCACCTCGCGGCGGCTGAGCATCGCGTAGGAATAGAAGGTGATGTAGTCGGCCGGGCTGTACTGACCGTTGTAGGAGACCGCGCCCTGGTCGACGTCGGGGTCGCCGTAGCGCTGCTGCACCTGGCCCTGGTACGGCGTGGCGCGGTCGGTCTGGTCCTGGTGTCCGGCCTGCGCGGCGAAGTGCACTGTGCCGGTCTCGGCGAAGGTGAGCCCGGCATCGCCGGAGAGCTGGTACTGCTCGCCGTCGCCGGCGCTGTACTTGCCGTAGCGCCCGGCCAGGCTGCCGCCCGTGCCGCTGCCCTTGAGCACGATGTTGATGACGCCGGCGATGGCGTCGGAACCGTATTGCGCGGAGGCACCGTCGCGGAGCACTTCGATGCGTTCGACCGCGGCGATGGGAATGGTGTTGAGATCGGCCGGCGAGGAGCCGCGGCCCTGTGCGCCGTTGAGGTTGACCAGCGCGGTGGTGTGGTAGCGCTTGCCGTTGACCAGCACCAGCACCTGGTCCGGCGAGAGCCCGCGCAACTGCGCCGGGCGCACCGCATCGGAGCCGTCGGTGATCGCCGGGCGTGGAAAGTTCAACGACGGCACCGCGCGCGACAGCGCAGTGGCCAGTTCGGTGGTGCCGGTGGACTGCAGCGTCTCCGGCGAGATGATGTCGATCGGCGAGGCCGATTCGGCGACGGTGCGATCGGCCACACGCGTACCGGTGACGATGACGGTGTCCAGCGTTTGCGCGTTGCCGGTGTTCTGCGCGTGGACCGAAACGGCGGACGTCGCCAGACACAGGGCGACGGCGTGGGCGAGCGGAGTGAGCGTGCGCGTCATGGGGGAGGCGGCTCCAGAAGTGGGGGGAGGCGCCGCTGCATGCGCACTCCCCTGTCCCCTGGCGGATGCGACGACGCGACCTAGGGATTACCGGTTGATGTCAGTGGAGTCAATATTCCGTTAAGCCGGATGCTGAGGTTGCAATTGCAACCACCGCTGCAGGCGTTGCGGCAGCGCCAATCCCGGGATTTTCCGAGCGTGTAGACAAAATGCCGCCCATGCGCACGGACATGGTGCACGCGGCGGTGCCTGCGCGCGGGTGCTGCGGCGTTTTTCGCAGTGCGATGTGAGGGATGCTGGCTGCGCGGCACGAGGCAGAGCACGGTGTTGGGCGCGTCGCGGTTGCACGAGCGCAGCATCTCGCGAGCAATGCGTATGGCGCTTGTGGGAGCGGCTTCAGCCGTGACGAGTGAAGCCCAACGCCAGTTGGCACCTTCATGCGTCGGGACTGAAGTCCCTCCCACAAGGACGCCCGATCCATGCGCCGGAGGAGCGGCTTCAGCCGCGCCCCATGGACAGCATCGTGCCGCGGCCGGAGCCGCTCCTGCAAAAACGTTCAGGCCGGTGAACACGTCGCAGGCTGGCGAATCTCCAATCCCCAATCCCCAATTCCCGTCCCAACAACAACAACGGCCCGGAAACCCGGGCCGTCGTCATGCCGTTCAACGCAGGCGCAATCGATGCCCGCGCGTGCGATCACCAGCGGTAATTGATCCGCCCGTACACGTAGGCGCCGTTGAAACCGTACGGCGAGTAGTTGCTGTACGGGAGCATGCCGTAGGTGGAGTTGATCAGGTTGGCGGTCTTGTCCGGGTACTGGTCGAACACGTTGTCCGCGCCCAGCGTCAGCGTCCAGTTGGTGCTCGGCTTGAAGCTGGCCGAGGCGTCGACCACCCAGTCCGCGCCGTAGGTCTGGTCGCGGGCGGCGGTGGCCGAGTTGCGCACGGTGAACTCGCCGTAGCGGGTGGCGGCCAGGCTCAGGTCCCACTTCGGCAGCTTCCAGGTGCCGCTGAGGATCAGCTTGTCTTTCGGGTAGCTGTCCTCCAGGCGGCCGATCTCGTCGCGGCCCAGGGTGGTCTGGGTCGAGCCGATCGCGGCCAGCGCCTGCGGCTGGGTCACCGCATGGGTGATGTCGGTCTTGCTGTAGCCGTAGCTGGCGGTGAGGTCCAGCGTGCTGGCCGCCAGCGGGATGCTGTAGATGCCGACCACGTCGACGCCGCGGGTGCGGGTGTCGGCGGCGTTGCTGAAGTAGCGCACGCTGGTGACGTTGCTGTAGCCGAGCTGGCGCAGTTTGCCCAGCACCGCCGCATCGTTGAGGTTGGACGACAGCAGGATGCGGTCGTCGATCTCGATCTGGTACGCGTCCACGGTCAGGTACAGGCGTTCGACCGGCTGCAGCACCAGGCCCAGGCTGTAGGACAGCGAGGTCTCGGCCTTCAGCGGCGCGGCGCCCAGAGCCTGGGCCACGGCGCTGTTCACCGGGAAGGTGCCGGATTCGAAGAAGCTGCCGTTGATGTAGCTGCTGGTTACCGCCTGGTACTGCTGCTGCGCCAGCGACGGCGCGCGGAAGCCGCTGGCGACGGTGCCGCGCAGCGCCACCTTGTCGGTGAACGCGTAGCGCGCCGACAGCTTGCCGGAGGTCTTGCTGCCGAAATCCGAGTAGTCCTCGTAGCGGCCGGTGAGGCCGGCGGAGAACTTGTCGGTGAGGTCGGCTTCCAGCCCCGCGTACACCGCGTAGTTGTGGCGGTCCGAATGCACGGCGTTGAGCGGCGCGAAGCCGGCGAAGCCCTGCGCGCCGCCGGTGGTGCCGGTGTACGAGGCCGGCTCGCCGGGCGACTGGTTCCACTTCTCCTGGCGGTACTCGGCGCCGAAGGACAGCGTCACCGGATAGGCCAGGCCCCATTCCAGCGGCTGGGTGAAGTCGGCGTTGACCGCGTTCTGGGTGTACTCCAGCGCGCCGTCGTAGAAGCGACTCGGGCTGTTCGCGCCGAGGCTGTAGTTGATGCTGTTGGCGGTGTGGAAGTCGACCTTGTTGTAGCCGTAGTTGTAGCTGACGTCCCAGGCGAAGCCGCCGGCGGTGCTGCCCTTCAGGCCGGCGACCAGCGAGCGGTCCTTGGAGTACTGCTCGATCTGCGGCACGTAGCCGTCGGGATAGAGCTGCGCCAGCAGCGCGGTCTGGCCGTTGTGGTTGCGCGAGCGGTAGAACGCGAACGAGGTGATGTCGCGGTTGCTGGCGATCGCGGTCGCGTAGCCGGTGAGGTTGTCGCTGAAGCGGAACTCGCCGTTGGCCGAGACCGCGGTGGCGTCGACCTTGGGGTCGCCGTAGACGAAGGTGGTCTGGCCGATGCCGGGATAGTTGCCGGTGTTCGGCGCGGTGCCCTGGTAGGGACCGGCGCGGTTGGTGGCGTCCTGCTGGCTGATCTGCCCGGCCACGTGCAGGCTGCCGCGGCCGTCGCCGAAGCCGACCCCGGTATCGCCGGAGAGCTGCGACTTGGCGCCGTCGCCGGCCGAGTACTTGCCGTGCTCCACGGCCAGGCTGCCGCCTTCGCCGGCGCCCTTGAGCACGATGTTGACCACGCCGGCGATGGCGTCGGAGCCGTACTGCGCCGAGGCGCCGTCGCGCAGCACTTCCACCCGCTCGATCGCGGCGATCGGGATCGCGTTGAGATCCACCGCCGAGGCGCCGCGGCCGATGGTGCCGTTGACGTTGATCATCGCCGAGGTGTGGCGGCGCTTGCCGTTGACCAGCACCAGCACCTGGTCGGGCGAGAGCCCGCGCAACTGCGCCGGGCGGATGCCGCTGGTGCCGTCGGTCAGCGCCGGGCGCGGGAAGTTCAGCGAGGGCAGGGCACGCGACAGCGCGGTCGCCAGTTCCGAGGTGCCGGTGGCCTGCAGCGCCTCGGGGGTGATGATGTCGATCGGCGATTGCGATTCGGCGACGGTGCGGTCGCTGACGCGGGTGCCGGTGACGATGACCGTATCCAATGTGCTGGGCGTGCTCGGCGCGTCGGACGCGGTCTGGGCGAAGGAGGGGGCGGCGAGGGCGGCGAGCACGGCGCTCGCCAGCAGCGACAACGGACGGTTCATAAAAACTCCAGCAGGTGCCGAAACGGCAGGCGGGGCGTGCGGCGACCGGCAGGGCCGGCAGGCCGCGTCCTCAGGGATGTCTAATTATTTTTTAACATGCGTGCTGCGTCGCAGGATGCAAGCGCATGTTCTTATTCCATTGCGTTCTAAGGGGCGGCAGAACGCCGCGCGCCGCCGTCCGCAATGGGGAGGCACGCACAACGTCCCGGTAGCGTCCGCGCCCACCGGGACAGCTGCGGCATAGGCCTGTCGGCCGCGCGAATCGCGCGTGGCGGACGTCGTCGCCCATCGCGGCGACGCCCGCCAGGGTCGCTCAGAAGCGGTAACTCACCCGCCCGTACCAGTAGCGGCCGTTGAAGCCGAACGGCGACAGCGGCGAGTACTGCAGGCCGTTGGGGCGGTCGTCGTAGATGTTGTTGAGCGCGGTCCGGGTCGGGTACTGGTTGGTGACGTTGTCGGCGCCGACGGTGAAGGTCAGGTCGTGCCAGGCGTAGCTGGTGGACAGATTGAGCAGCCAGCGCGCCGCGAACGCCTGGTCCTGGCTGCCGTCGGCGTCGTCGCCGCGGCGGGTGATGGCGCCGTAGCGGGTGGCGTCGCCATGCAGGGTCCAGCCGGCCAGGCTCCAGTCGCCGCTGAGCACGTACTTGGTGCGCGGCGTCGCGTCGGTCAGCAGGCCCTGGCTGGCGCGACCGAAGTTCGGATCGGAGATCTCCAGGATCTCGATCTTGTTGTAGTTGGCGCTGAAGCTCAGGTTGAGCGTGCCGGCGCGGTCGAGGTCGAGCAGGTAGTTGCTCACCCAGTCCACGCCGCGGGTGCGGGTGGTGGCGCCGTTGACGAAGAACTGCGCGGCGCTGACCTGGCCGATCGGCACGGCCAGCGAGATCTGGTCCGAGTACAGGATCTGGTCCCAGATGCGGATCTGGTACAGGTCCAGGGTGGAATTGAAGCCGCCGCCGGGCTGCCAGACCGCGCCGATGCTGTAGTTGGTGGATTTCTCCGGCGCCAGCGGTTTGGCGCCGAGCGCGATGGCCACCGGGTCGGAGGTGCGGTAGGTGCCGATCTGGCTGAGGACGCCGTCCACCGGCAGGGTCACCACCGAGGCGTAGTTCTGTTGCGCCAGCGAGGGCGCGCGGAAGCCGTTGGAGATCGTGCCGCGCACGGCGAAGGCGTCGTTGAGCTGGTAGCGCGCCGACAGCTTGCCCGAGCGGGTGGTGCCGGCATCGCTGTAGTCCTCGTAGCGTGCGGCCACGCCGCCGGACAGGCGCTCGCTCAGGTCCGCTTCCAGGTCCGCGTACACCGCCTTGCTGTGGCGCTGGAACTGTCCCGCCACGGTCGGCGACAGGCCGGGGAACACTTGCGAACCGCCCGGATACGGTGCGCCAGTGTCCGGGTTGATGGCGTTCGGGTCGAAGTAGATCGAGGTGGGCGAGCCGGCCAGCACGGCGTACTTGTCCTGCCGGTACTCGGCGCCGAAAGCGAGGTTGACCGGATAGGCCAGGCCCCAGTCCAGGGACTTGCTGAAATCGGCGTTGAGCGCGTTCTGCTCGTTGCGGAAACCGCCGGCGTTGAAGCGCGTCGGCGAGGCGCCGGTGCTCCAGTACAGGTTGGTGTTGATGGTGTTGCGCAGGTCGAAGGTGACGTCGTTCTTGCCGTAGTCGGCGGAGACGTCCCAGGTCCAGCCGCTGTCGGTGCTGCCCTTGAGGCCGAGCACCGCGGCGCGGTCGTTGGACGGGTTGTAGATCTGCGGCAGGAAGCCGTTGGGGTAGACCGCCGGCACGTTGCGGTCGCTGTTGTCCCAGGCGCGGTAGTAGCCGTTGGACAGCACCTCGCGGCGGCTGACGTTGGCGTAGCCGTATAGGTCGACGTGCGGGGTGAGCGCGTAGCCGAAGTTGACCAGCCCCTGATAGGTCTTCAGCGCGGGGTCGCCGTAGCGCTCGTAGGGAACGCCGCTGGGGTTGGCGGCCCCGGCCAGGGTGGTGGCCTTGTCGGTGTTCTCGGCGCGGTTGGTGTTCATCGCGTTGAGGTAGTTCCACGACACCCGCACCCAGCCCGGCGCCTCGCCGTCCGGCGCACCGCCGAAGGCCAGCCCGTAGGAGCCGTCGATCCCGTTCTGCGCGCCGTCGCCCTTGTCCATGATGCCGCCGCTGACGGAGACGCTGTTGCTGCCGGCCTTGGCGCCGTGCTTGAGCACGATGTTGATGACCCCGGCGATGGCGTCGGAGCCGTACTGCGCGGAGGCGCCGTCGCGCAGCACTTCGATGCGCGCGATCGCCGACATCGGAATCGAGTTGAGGTCGGCGGGCGCCGAGCCGCGCCCGACCGACGGGTTGTAGTTGACCAGCGAGGTGGTGTGGTAGCGCTTGCCGTCCAGCAGCACCAGCACCGCATCCGGCGACAGGCCGCGCAGGGTCGCCGGGCGCAGCGCGTCGTTGCCGTCGTTGATCGCCGGGCGCGGGAAGTTCAGCGACGGCAGCAGCTTGCCGAGCGCGCTGGCGAGGTCGCTGGCGCCGGTGGCCTGCAGCGCCTCGGGTGCGATGATGTCGATCGGCGATTGCGATTCGGCCACCGTGCGGTCGGCGATGCGGGTGCCGGTGACGATGATGTTGTCCAGCGTGGTCGGCGCCTGCTGGGACTGGGCGAGGCTGTTGCCGGAGGCGAGCACGAGCAGGACGGCACGGACGAGGGGGAGGCGGCGTTGCGTCATCGGGCGGAGACTCCTGGCTGGGGGATTGGCGCGGGTCTGGCGATTTCCGGTGGGGCGGGGTGGATGCTGCGGTGCAGCGTGTGCCATCGGATTGAAATCCGTTTTTCACATGGGCGCGTATACAAAAACGGACCTGGGTCGGGTTTTCGCGGCGGCCCGCGCGCCGCCTCGGACCGCGCCGCGTCGCCGCCCCGGGTGGGCCGGGACGGGCGAAGCGGCTACACTTCCGCCTCGCTAGCCGAGTGCCCTGCCTTGATTTCCCTACGTAATTTCGCCTTGCGCCGCGGCGAGCGGCTGTTGCTGTCCAATGTCGACCTCACCCTGCATGCCGGTTACCGGGTGGGCGTGGTCGGCCGCAACGGGGCCGGCAAGTCCAGCCTGTTCGCGGCGGTGAAGGGCGAATTGGAGGCCGACAAGGGCGACGTCGACCTGCCCGGCAAGGTGCGCATCGCCAGCGTCGCCCAGGAAACCCCGTCGCTGCCGGACCCGGCGCTGAGCTTCGTGCTCGGCGGCGACACCGCGGTGGCCGCGGTGCTGGCCGAAGAGGCCGAGGCGACCGCGCGCGAGGACTGGGAGGCGGTCGCCGCCGCCCACACCAAGATGGCCGAGATGGGCGCCTACGACGCCGATGCGCGCGCCGGCAAGCTGCTGCACGGCCTCGGCTTCCCGGCCGAGACCCATCACCGCGCGGTGTCCTCGTTCTCCGGCGGCTGGCGCGTGCGCCTGAACCTGGCGCGCGCGCTGATGATGCCCAGCGACCTGCTGCTGCTCGACGAACCGACCAACCACCTCGACCTGGACGCGGTGTACTGGCTGGAGCAGTGGCTGCTGAAATACCCGGGCACGCTGCTGCTGATCTCGCACGACCGCGAGTTCCTCGACAACGTCGCCACCCACACCCTGCATCTGCACAACGGCGGCGCCAAGCTGTACACCGGCGGCTACACCGATTTCGAGCGGCAGCGCGCCGAGCAGTTGCGCCAGCAGCAGATCGCGCACGAGAAGGAACAGGCCGAGCGCGCCCACCTGCAGAGCTTCATCGACCGCTTCAAGGCCAAGGCCTCCAAGGCGGCGCAGGCGCAGAGCCGGATGAAGCGCCTGGAGAAGCTGGCCGGCACCGAGGCGGTGCGCGCCGAGCGCGAGTTCCGCATCGAACTGGCGCCGCCGGCCAAGCTGCCGTTCTCGCTGATCCGCCTCAATCACGCCGAGGCCGGTTACGGCGCCGACGCGGTGATCCTGCACAACGTCGGTTTCGGCCTGGAGGCCGGTCAGCGCATCGGCCTGCTCGGCCCCAACGGCGCCGGCAAGACCACCCTGGTCAAGACCCTGGTCGGCGAACTGCCGCCGATCGCCGGCGAGCGCATGGCGCATCCGGACCTGCGTATCGGCTACTTCGCCCAGCACACGGTGGAGTCGCTGCACGAAGGCCAGTCGCCGATGGACCACATGCGCGAGATCGACAAGGACGCCAGCAACCAGGCGTTCCGTGATTTCCTCGGCAAGTGGAATTTCCCCGGCGACCGTGCGTTCGAGCCGGTCGACGGGTTCTCCGGTGGCGAGCGCGCGCGCCTGGCGCTGGCGTTGATCGCCTGGCAACAGCCCAATG
>NZ_AQOI01000285.1:0-6827 GCF_000364665.1 Xanthomonas sp. SHU 199 | reverse complement strand
GCTGCTCGACGAACCGACCAACCACCTCGACCTGGAGATGCGCGAGGCGCTGGCCGAGGCGCTGAGCGATTTCGAGGGCGCGATCGTGATGGTCTCGCACGACCGCCACCTGATCGGCCTGGTCTGCGACACCTTCTGGCGCGTGGCCGACGGCGTGGTCGAACCGTTCGACGGCGACCTCGACGCCTATGCCGCGTGGTTGCGCACTCGCCCCGCCGCGCAGGGCACCAAGCAGAAACTGGCCGAGGCCGCGCCGACCCCGCCGCCGCCGGTCAAGCCGCTGCCGGCGAAGAAGCCGCCGAACCCGCACAAGCTGGCCGCCGCGGAGAAGCGCGTGGGCGAACTGGAAGCGGCGCTGGCCGAACTCGACCGCCAGCTCGCCGATCCCAAGCACTACGCCGATGCGGAGAAGATGGCGGTGCTGGGCCGCGAGCGCGAGGCCGCCGCGCGCGACCTGGCCCAGGCCGAGCAGGCGTGGATGGAGTTGATCGACGGCGCCTGAGCCGGGGTGGATCTCGCCATCGCCGGTGTGTGCCGGCGAGCACGGGCGATCCACGTCGAGCTGACGGTTCCTTCTCCCTGCGGGACCATGGCCCCCTTTTCGGGGGAAGGTGCCCCAAAGGGGCGGATGAGGTGCGGGTGCCTGGGGGGCGGAGTGGCCGGCCGTGCGTGTCGGCGTACCCCTCACCCCAACCCCTCTCCCGGTGGGAGAGGGGCTTCAATCGCTTCTTCACGCCGCTCCAGGCGAGGCCGGAACGTGAGCCGGCGTACCCGGTGTGGGAGAGGCTTCAGCCCCGACGTCGCATCGCCTCAGCCAACGGCAAGTCCCACCTGCATCGCCTGCGCCAGCGCCCAGGGCTGCGCGCGCGCCGGACATACCGTGCAGGATGAGGACGATCGCATCCGCCGACGCGCGCGGCGCCGGCCCGTGCCGCTCAGGCGGCGGCGCTGGCCACGACCAGCAGACCGCCGGCGATCGCCGCCCAGTCCAGCGGCGTGCGCGAGCGCAGGCTCTGCAGCGAGGGGCGGGCGGTCGGCGTCGGCCGGAGGCTGGCCTTGAGCGCCATCAGCGCCAGGCCAGCGGCGCTGAGCGCCCAATGCCATTCGCTGGCGCCGCCGCGCAGGAAGTAGGCCAGATGCAGCACACACAGGCAGCCCAGGACGGCTGCCAGCACGACGTCACGCGAGACCAGGCCCGGACGGGCGGTCAGGACAGCACGGTTCATCAGCATGTTTCCCCCGAAACGGTCAGCGCCATCCCCGGCGCACAGTGCGACTGCGACCAGGATCATATTTCGGGCCTGCCCGGCCGCCAAGCGGCAGTGCACAAATTCTTCACATTACTGTCAGGCCTTGCTGGTAGGCGAAGCAAGGTGCATGCCGGCGTGTGCCCAAGCGCTCCCGGCGCCCAATGCGGCGGCAGCGGTGTCGCTCAGTCGGCCAGTGCGGCCTGCTCGGCCAGCAACCACTCGCGCAAGCGTCGGGCGGCGTCGCTTTCCGCGCGCGCGCGCAGCCGGGTCAGCCAGTAGCGGCCCAGGTCGATGCGGGTACTGAACGGACAGACCAACCGCCCGGCATCCAGGTCCTGGGCGAACAGCCGCAGCGGCAGCAAGGCCACACCGTGCCCGGCCGCGGCGATGCTGGCCAGGGTCAGCGAGGCATCGCAGATCGGGCCGCCGGCCTGCACCTCAGGCGCGCCGGCGGCCTGCAGCCAGCGCGGCCATTCGTCCAGCCGGTAGGAGCGCAGCAGGGTGGTCCTGGCGAGGTCGGCGGGCCTGCGCAACAGCGGCGCCAGCGCCGGCGCACACACCGGCGCGAACGGCGCGTCCAGGATCGGCGTGGCGTGCTGGCCCTGCCAGTCGCCATCGCCGAAGCGGATCGCCAGGTCCAGGCCTTCGCCGGCCAGGTCGACGCGGTTGTTGTGGGTGTACACGCGCAGTTCGATGTCCGGGTGCACGGCGTGGAAGGCGTCCAGCCGCGGCAGCAGCCAACCCACCGCGAAAGTGCCGACCACGCCCACGCTCAGCGTCTCGCGATAGCGACCGCCGGCGAAGCGCTGCAGCGTCCCGGCGATGCGGTCGAAGGCCTCGGTCAGCACCGGATGCAGGCGCAGGCCCTCGTCGGTCAGGGCCACGCCGCGCGGCAGGCGCTGGAACAGCACCACGCCCAGGCGCGATTCCAGTTGCTTGATCTGATGGCTGAGCGCGGCCTGGGTCACGCACAGCTCGGCGGCGGCACGGGTCAGGTTCTGGTGCCGTGCCGCGGCCTCGAAGGCGCGCAGGGCGTTCAGCGGCAGATGCGGACGGATCATCGTCAGGTATCAATTCGGCTCATGGGTGCGATTGAATAACCTCGCTGGTGGGGGTGGGTCAATGCGGCCATCATCCTGGCTCCCGACGGAGGTGGACGATGCTGACGAGACGACGGTTCCTGCAGGGTGTGGGAATGGGCGCGAGCCTGCTGGTCGTGGCTGGTGCACAGGCAAAAAACGCGAAAAACCCGACGCCGACGCTACCGCAGCGACTGGCCGAGATCGAGCGTCGCAGTGGCGGCCGGCTCGGCGTGAGCCTGCTCGACGGCGGCGGCGCAACGCTCGGCGGACAGCGCCAGGATGAGCGCTTCCCGCTGTGCAGTACCTTCAAATTTCTATTGGCGGGGGCAGTGCTGCAGCGGGTCGACCGTGGCGAACTGGCCCTGGAGCGGCGCGTGCCGGTGCGCAAGGCGGATCTGCTGGCGAATGCGCCGGTGTCCGAGCGTCATGTCGGCGGCACGCTCAGCGTGGTCGAACTGTGCCGCGCGGCGATGATCTACAGCGACAACACTGCGGCCAACCTGCTGCTGCCGCTGGTTGGCGACCCGCCCGGCGTGACCCGCTTTCTGCGTGCGCTGGGCGATACGCAGACCCAACTGGACCGCAACGAGCCGGGCATGAACGAATTCGTCGCCGGCGATCCGCGCGACACCACCACGCCGGCGGCGATGGCGGCGACGATGCGTGCCTTGTTGCTCGGCGAGGTGCTGCAGCCAGTGTCGCGGCAGCGCCTGATTGCCTGGATGCGCGACAACCGTACCGGCAACGACTGCCTGCGCGCCGGCCTGCCGGCGGGCTGGCGGATCGGCGACAAGACCGGCAGCAACGGCACCGATACCCGCAACGACATCGCCATCGTGTGGGCGCCGGGACGGTCCACGCCGCTGCTGCTCACCGCCTATCTCAATGGCGCCACGGTCGACAGCGCCGCGCGCGACGCGACGCTGAAAGCGGTGGCGCAGGCGGTCGTGGCCTCGCTGCCTGCGCAGACGCGGCGTACCGGTTAGGCGGCGTTTCGCGCGCTGTATCGCCTGCGTTCGCTGCAATCGCGCCGGATGCAGGTCGCTCTCCCGTAGGAGCGGCTCCAGCCGCGACAGGCTTCATCGCGAAGGTCCGTCGCGGCTGATCCCACACACGGGAACCGCAGCCATGCGTACGAGACGCTGCTCGCGAGCAGCGGCGACGCCACGTGCCGACGCCGCGTGCGATCGCCTGCGTTGTACCCAACGGCCACCGCGGCCGTGCTCACTGATCGTGCGGTCCCTTCCATTCCCCATCCTGTCCGGAGCGTCCCATGCGTCGATTCGTCTGCTGTTCGTTCGCCATCGCCTTCGGGCTGTTCGCCCACGCCGCGCAGGCGAGGGTGTGGGAGCCCTCGCCCGGCCATGTGCAGGTGCCGATCTGGCCCGGCGTAGTGCCGGATGCCTTGCCGCACCCGAAGCCGGAAACGGCTGGACCCGGGGCCAGGATCGACAACGTCAGCCGGCCGACCATGACCGTGTACCCCGCGCAGGGCCACAACACCGGCGCCGCGGTGGTGGTGTTTCCCGGCGGCGGCTACCAGATGCTGGCGATGGACCTGGAGGGCACGGAGATCTGCGACTGGCTGGTCTCGCGCGGCATCACCTGCGTGCTGTTGAAATACCGCGTGCCGAACTCCGGGCCGACCTGGGTCGACGACCGGCGCTACTACCCCAAGGTGCAGACCGCGTTGCAGGACGCGCAGCGCACGCTGGGCCTGGTGCGCCAACAGGCCGCCACCTGGGGCGTGGACCCGCACAAGATCGGGGTGATGGGCTTTTCCGCCGGCGGCCACCTGGTCGCCGCGACCAGTACGCATTTCGCCAAGCGCACCTATCCGCTGGTGGATGCCGCCGATCGCGTGAGCTGCCGCCCGGATTTCGCCATCGCCGTGTATCCCGGCCATCTGTGGGTGCACGAGGACGAGGACGCCGACACCCGCGATTTCACCGATCTGGCCCTGCGTCCGGACATCCGCGTCGCCGCCGACACCCCGCCGACCTTCCTGCTGCAGGCGCAGGACGACTATGTGGACGGCGTCTCGCAGGTGCTGGCGTACTACGTCGCGCTCAACCATGCTGACGTGCCGACGGAAATGCATATCTACGCCAAGGGCGGCCATGCCTTCGGCCTGCGCGCCAAGAACCTGCCGATCGCACAGTGGCCGCAGCTGGTGGAGACCTGGCTGCGGACGATCGGGGTGCTTAAGAGCCGGGATTAGGGATTCGGGATTCGGGATTGGCAAGAGCGTGTCAGCGCGCGGATTGCGCTTTCACGAATCCCCAATCCTAAATCCCAAATCCCGGACGTTGTCACGAATCCCCAATCCCGATTCCCGAATCCCGCCCGCCTCCGGCGGGCTCCTGATACAGCCGCGCCGCCCCGCCCATCGCCGGATCGCTGATGCCGGGCTTGCCGGTTTCCACGCGGCCGGCCAGGCGCTGGCGGGCGTTGTCCTGGACCAGCCACAGGTCGTACCAGCCGCCGCTCGGCTTGGCATTCCAGCGAATGCGCTGCTCGGCGCCGGGCGCCAGCGTCACCCGTTGGCGCGGTTGTGCCTGGGCGTAGGCGGCCGGTTCCAGGGACACCTTGAGTGGCGCGGCACCCGGATTGCGCAGGACCAGGCACAGCGCCTGCGCGTCGGTCGGCTCCTGGACGATCTCGGCCTGCAGCAGCGGGGCGCTGAGGTCGCCACGGTAGTGGCGGTGGAAGCCGTTGGGGCCGAGCAGCCACAGGTCGTAGCTGCCGTCGTAGGTGGTCCAGGTGCCGTCCAGGGTTGCGCCGGCGCCCACCGTGTAGCGGCGCGGGATCGACTCCAGGAGGTAGCGGTCGTAGACGTGCAGCACCGCCGCTGCGCCGGTGTTGGCCATGCGCAACTGCACCTCGCCGCGCTCCGGCACGTGCTGCAACTGCACCGTCGGCCGATACGGCAAGGCACGTGCGCGGCGCACGCCGAACGCCTGACGCGGTGCCTGCAACTGCGCCGGCAGCGGTGGCACTGCGTGGTCGTGCAACGCCGCGGCGCGCGCGGCCGCCTCGCGCACGTCCGGCAGGTCGGCGACGAACGGACGGGTGTCGGCCTGGCGGAAATCGAAGGCGTTCAGCAGGTCGCCGCAGACCGCGCGACGCCAAGGGGTCAGGCCGGCGGCGGCGACACCGAAGCGGCGCTCCAGCAGGCGCAGCACCGAGGTGTGGTCGTAGACCTGCGAATCGACCCAGCCGCCGCGGCTCCACGGCGAGATCACGTACAGCGGTACGCGCGGGCCGAGGCCGTAGGGACGCCCGCGCAGCTCCGGCGGATCGGCCTTGGCGTCGCCCGGCGCAGGATGCAGGTGGTATTCGCCGTCGGTGGCGACGCTGGAGGCGCCGGCCCAGCCACCGGCTGCGGACGGGTCGGGCGAGGGCGGGGCCGGTGGCGGCACGTGATCGAAGAAGCCGTCGTTCTCATCGAACATCAGCAGCAGCGCGGTGCGCGCCCACACCTTGGGATCGGCGGTCAGCGCATCGAGCACGCGCGCGGTGTAGGCCGCGCCCTGCGCCGGGCTGGACGGATCGGGATGCTCGCTGCCGGCGGCGTCGGCGATGATGAAGCTCACCGACGGCAGCCGTGCAGCCAGCACGTCCTCGCGCAACTGCGCCAGGCTGCGGCTGGAGACGCCGCGTGCGCGCAGTTGCGGATCGTGCCCGGGCGCACCGCGCCAGGCCGCGCGGAACGGCGCGAAGCCGGCCAGCGGGTTGTCGGTGAAGTTGTCGGCCATGTCCTGGTAGATCTGCCACGACACGCCGGCCTGCTGCAGCGCTTCGACGTAGCTGGGCCAGCGGTAGTCGTCCGGATCGCCGCCCAGTTCCGGGAAGTTGTCGTGCGAGTTGGCGATCGCCGGGCCGCCGGCGCGCGCATGCGGATCGTTCTGCCCGGTCCACAGGAACACGCGGTTGGGATTGGTGCCGGCCTGGATCGCGCAGTGGTAGGCGTCGCAGATGGTGAAGGCGTCGGCGAGGGCGAACTGGAACGGCAGGTCGTCGCGTTCGTAGTGGGCCAGCGCGTGGTCGCGCTTGGCTGCCGGCCACTGGCCCATGCGGCCGTGGTCCCAGGCTTGCTGCGCGTTCGGCCAGGTATGCGGGGTGCCTTGTACGCGCATGGTGGCGAAGTCGCGTGCGGTGCGCAGCGGGAACGGCGCGAGCTGGCGGCTGCCGTCGGCGCTGGGCTGCAGCCAGACCGTGCGCGGTGCGGTGTCGGGCAGCGGCGGGGCGGGGATCGGAAAACGGTCGCCGAAGCCGCGCACGCCGGGAAGGCTGCCGAAGTAATGGTCGAAGGCGCGGTTCTCCTGCATCAGGATCACCACGTGCTGCAGGTCGTCGAGGGTGCCGCTGCGCACGTCCGGGGCGATCGCGGCGGCGCGGGCGATGCTCGGCGGCAACAGGGCAGCGGCGCTGGCGGTGAGGCCGGCGCGGAGCAGCCGGCGGCGGGTCTGGTCGGTCATAGCGGTCCCGGGGA
>NZ_AQOI01000284.1:0-1475 GCF_000364665.1 Xanthomonas sp. SHU 199 | reverse complement strand
CCGGGATCGGCCGCCGCCGCGAGACTGCCATGGCGCTGGTGACAGGTCGACCATGAGGGCGCTGCGACGCCGCGCTGCTGGCGCTGCTGGCTGTCTTCAGCGGCGTGTCGCGTTTGCTGCGACATGGCCTGTGCAGCTCGGGGGCTGGGATCGCACGCGGCCTGTGCCATCGCGGTGCGAGCGATTGGCACGCCAGCGCTCCGTGATGGCACAGCACACGGCCGACCCGGCATCATCGCCGCTGCCGCCGCCGGCGGGTCCCACCGGAATCTCCTGCCCGATGAGCCACGAACTGATCTACCTGCTGCTGATCTTCGCCCTGCTGGTGATCCCGCGCGCGCTGCAACGCTTCAAGATGCCGGCGCCGCTGACCTGCCTGCTGTTCGGCATCATCGCGATGCTGGCGATGGGGCCGCGCGCGCACGACCCGGTGGTGACCCTGCTGGCGACGCTCGGCATCTCCTCGCTGTTCCTGTTCGCCGGCCTGGAAGTGGACCCGAAGGCGCTGCGCCGCGGCTTGTGGCCGCTGCTGCTGCACCTGGTGGTGCGTGGCGGCACCCTGTTCGGCGTCGGCTGGCTGGCTTGGCGCTACGCCGGGCTGTCGTGGCAGGCGGCCGGATTGCTGGCGCTGGCCCTGCTGACCCCCTCCACCGGTTTCATCATCGAGTCGCTGGGGCGGCTGGGGCTGGACGAAGAAGAGCGCTTCTGGGTCACCAGCAAGGCCATCGCCGGCGAACTGCTGGCGCTGGCGGCGCTGTTCGTGATCCTGCAGGCCGGCGATCCCTGGCAGATGGGCCTGTCCAGCCTGGCGCTGCTGGCGATGCTGGTCGGCCTGCCGCTGCTGTTCGTGGCCCTGGGGCGCTGGGTGGCGCCGCAGGCGCCGGGGTCGGAGTTTTCGCTGCTGGTGATGGTCGGCCTGATCGCCGCCTACATCACCTATTCGCTGGGCGTGTACTACCTGGTCGGTGCGTTCATCGCCGGGCTGGTGGCGCGGCTGCTGCGCCAGCGCATGCCGCTGCTGGCCTCCGACGAGAACCTGCAGGCGGTGCGCCTGTTCGCCTCGTTCTTCGTGCCCTTCTACTTCT
This sequence comes from Xanthomonas sp. SHU 199, assembly GCF_000364665.1. Lineage (NCBI taxonomy): Bacteria > Pseudomonadati > Pseudomonadota > Gammaproteobacteria > Lysobacterales > Lysobacteraceae > Xanthomonas > Xanthomonas sp. SHU 199. The sequence continues at coordinate 390 of NZ_AQOI01000284.1, read as the reverse complement.
TCAACGCCGGCACCAAGGTGCCGAGCGGGGCGCTGAGCCTGCATGCACTGGGCCTGGGCCTGGCCCTGACCGCCTGCGTGCTGCCGCTGCGCATCGGCATCCTCTGGCTGCAGCGGCGGGTGCTGTTCGGCGAAGGCGCGCGCAGCAGCCTGCGGGTGTCGCTGGCGCTGTCGCCGACGCTGATCTTCACCCTGGTGCTGGCCGGCATCCTGCGCGACCGCTTCGCCATCGCCGACGCGCTGTTCGGCGCCCTGCTGCTGTACGCGGCCCTGACCACGCTGCTGCCGGCGCTGCTGCTGCGCATGCCGTTCGACGTCAGCCCGCTGGAGGCGGCGCCGGCCGCATCGGCAGATCCCGCGTCGGCGCAGGCACCGACGGCGCCGGACGAGC
>NZ_AQOI01000283.1:0-6046 GCF_000364665.1 Xanthomonas sp. SHU 199 | reverse complement strand
GCCGGCGGCGTGGGCGCGGCGCAGCGCCTGGCACAGCGCCGCCGGCGCCGGCTCGGCGGCATCGCGCCAGGACGGCACGATCACCGTGTCGGCACCGTCCAGCGCCTCCAGGCCGTGCTGCACCTGGATGGCGAAGCCGGCATCGGTGCGCAGCAGCCCCGGCTCGGCGGCACACACGCGCAGGTCGAAGGCCGGCAGGTCGGTGTCCGGCCGCGCCTCGAACACCTGGCAGGGCACCGCCAGGTGGAAAGGGCTGATGCGATCGAAGGCGACCACGGCGAGGCGATGCGGCGACATGGCCCGATTCTAGCGAAAACGGTGTTTCGGGCCACTCGTCGCCGCGCCTCCGGCCGCCGACACTGGCCGCCTCTTCGCCCTGGAGCCACCGCATGTCCTCTCCCCGCCGCGCCCTGCTGGTCATCGACGTCCAGAACGAGTACTTCGACGGCGCACTGCCCATCGCCCATCCGCCGGTGGCGCAGTCGTTGCCCAACATCCTGCAGGCGATGGACGCGGCGCAGGCGCACGGCGTGCCGGTGCTGGTGGTGCAGCACACCGCGCCGGCGCAGGCGCCGGTGTTCGCCGACGGCAGCGCCGGTTGGGCGTTGCACCCGCAGGTCGCCGCGCGGCCGCATGCGCGGCTGCTGCGCAAGACCCGGCCGAGCGTGTTCGCCGACACCGACCTGGCCGCCTGGCTGCACGCGCAGGCGATCGACACCCTGACCGTGGCCGGCTACATGACCCACAACTGCAACGCCTCCACCGTGTACGAGGCCTTCCACCGCGGGTTGGCCGTGGAAGTGCTGGGCGACGCCAGCGGCGCACTGCCGTATGCCAACGCCGCCGGCCAGGCCAGCGCCGAGGAGATCCACCGGGTGTTAGGGGTGGTGTTCCACAGCAACTTCGCCGCGGTCGCCGACACCGCGCAGTGGATCGCGGCAGTGCAGGCAGGGCAGCCGCTGCCGCGCGACAACGTGCTGCAGTCCAACCGCCGCGCGCGGGACCTGGCATGAGCGGCATGCCGCGGGTGCTGCGTGCGCGCGAGTTCACCGGCAGCCGCGCCTGGGAGGCGCTGCCGGTGGCGCGGCTGGACGGGATCGGCGTGCGCATCCATTGGACCGACCAATCGTACGTTTGGCACGTCAACGACGGGGCGGAAGTATTCGTGGTGCTGGATGGGCAGGTGCAGATGCGCTGGCGCGCGCACGGCACCGAGCAGGCGGCGCTGCTGCAAGCCGGCGACGTGTTCCATGCGCCGGAAGGCACCGAGCATGTGGCGCACCCGCAGGGTCCGGCGCGGGTGCTGGTGGTGGAGCGCGACGGCAGTCCGTGAGCGTTCGGGATCCGCTCCTGACCGGCGGGGGCTTCGATAGCGCCCGGGACGTGCCGCCGTCGATGACGCGTGTACAGGGCGACGCACACTGCGCGTTCTGATGTGCGTTCTATCACGGAGCCATCACTGGCGATCTGGCGTCATTGGAGCAGGCTATGCCGCTGCGTGCGCACAGAGATCCTGGTGTCACGGCATCGCCAATCACCACGAGTGCGGACGCGGCCGGCATGCGAAGCCAGAGCGATGGGCGGTTCCCTGGGCAGCACCCAAACGTCGGCGCGGGACGGGATCCCGCGCGGCCTGCTGCCATTTCCGACGACGTCATGTCGTTGCGCGCGCCACGCCGTCGCGCGAGCGCTTATCAAACGCCACGCAGGGCGCGCGGTCTTGGTCGGGTCGTTGTCTTCGCCGGATTGGCGGTGCTGTGCCTGCTCATCCTTGGCGGCTGGGTTTGGCGCGCACACCGCCAGCAGCCCGCGCCGGCGCCCGAACCCTTGCGCGTGCAGACCATGACCGTCGCGCCGCACCGGGTGCCGGACATCATCGAGACCTCCGGCACCCTGTTGTCGCCGCAGACCGTGGAGGTGCGCGCGCAGGCCGATGGGGTGCTGCAGTCGGTGCTGATCCATGACGGCGAGCAGGTCCACGCCGGGCAACTGCTGTTCACCATCGATCCGCGTCCGCTGCGGGCGGCGTTGGCGCAGGCGCGCGCCACGCTTGCCCGCGACCAGGCGCTGGCGGCGGATGCGGCCGATACCGAGGCGCGCTACGCCAAGCTGTCCAGGACCGGCGCGGTCGATCCCAAGACCTACACCACGGCGGCCGACACGCTGCGCTCGCTGCGCGGCACCGTCGCCGCCGACCAGGCGCAGGTCGAGCAGAGCCAGCTGTCGCTGGCCTACACCCAGGTCCGCGCGCCCATCGACGGCCGCGCAGGCGCCATCGCGGTCAAGCCGGGCAACCTGGTGTCCAGCGGGTCCAGCACCGCACTGGTCACGCTCAACGTCAGCACGCCGATCGAAGTGCGTTTCGCCCTGGCGCATGTGCAGGTCGATGCGGTGCGCGCCGCGCCGCTGGGGCACCAGGGCCTGGGGCTGCCGGTACTTGCGCTGGATGCGGTGAACGGCACGCTGCTTGAGCGCGGCGAGGTGGCGTTCCTCGACAACGCCTTCGACACCAGCAGCGGCACGCTGGAGCTGCGCGCACGCTTCGCCAACGCCGGCGCCACGCTGTGGCCGGGGCAGTTCGTCACCGTGCGGGTGATCCTGGCCGAGGACCCGCAGGCGCTGTCGGTGCCCGAGAGCGCCTTGCAGCAGGGACAGCAGGGGCCGTACGTGTACTGCGTGGTCGAGGGCCATGCCGTGTCGCGGCCGCTGACCGTGGCGCGGATGGTCGACGGGCAGGCGGTGATCGCCAAGGGCCTGCGCGTGGGTGATCGCGTCATCCTCACCGTGCCCAACGAACTGCGCGACGGCACCGCGGTGCAATCCGGCAACCAGCACGCCACGCCGACCGCGGCGGCGACCGGACGGCATACGTGAATCTGTCGGCGCTGTTCATCCGCCGCGCGGTGATGACCTCGGTGCTGATGATCGCGCTGGTGCTGGCCGGCGGCATGGCCTACTTCGCGCTGCCGGTCAGCGAGCTGCCCGACGTCAGCTTCCCGACCATCACCGTCAACATGTCGCTGCCCGGCGCCAATCCCGAGACCATGGCCGCGGCGGTGGCGACGCCGCTGGAGCGCCAGTTCAGCGGCCTGCCCGGGCTGGACACGATGAGTTCGACCAGCAGCGTCGGCAGTACGCGCATCGTGTTGCAGTTCGCGTTGAGCCGCAATGTCGATGCCGCCGCGCAGGACGTGCAGAACGCGGTCTCGCAGGCGGCCGGCCTGCTGCCGCGCGAGATCAACCCGGCGCAGATCCAGAAGGAGGATCCCAGCGCCGCGCCGATCATGCACCTGATCCTGCGCTCGAAGACCATCGCGCTGCCGCTGCTCAACCAGTTCGCCAAGGACCGCGTGGCGCTGCGCCTGGCCTCGGTGCCGGGCGCCGGCCAGATCGATGTCAACGGCGCGCAGAAGTACGCGGTGCGCCTGTTCGTCAATCCGCACCTGCTCGCCGCCCGCCACCTGGGCTTCGACCAGGTGGTGTCGGCGGTGCAGGCGGGCAACAGCAATGCGCCGGCCGGCACGCTGATGGGGCGCGCGCGGTCCTACACCGTGCGCGCCGACGGCCAGCTCAAGCGCGCGGCCGATTTCGACGCCATGGTGCTGAGCTACGCGGACGGCGCGCCGGTGCGCCTGCGCGACGTCGGCCATGCCGAGGACAGCGTCGAGAACCTGCAGACCGCCGCCTCGCTCAACGGCCAGCGCGCGATCGAGATCAACATCCACCGCCAGCCCGGCGCCAACACGCTGTCGGTGACCCAGGGCATCCAGGCGGCGCTGCCGGGAATCCGCGCGCAGCTGCCCGGCGACGCCCAGCTCGACGTGCTCTACGACCGCGGCGACTACATCGGCGCGTCGGTGGAGGACGTGGAGTGGACCCTGGTCGGCTCGCTGGTGCTGGTGATCGTGGTGATCCTGCTGTTCCTGCGCAGCTGGATGGCGACCCTGATCGTGGCGCTGGTGCTGCCGACCTCGCTGATCGGCACCTTCGCGGTGATGCGCCTGCTGCACTTCAGTCTGGACAACATCTCGATGCTGGCGCTGACCCTGTCGGTCGGCTTCGTGGTCGACGATGCCATCGTGGTCATCGAGAACATCGTCCGCCACGCCGAGCAGGGCGCCAGCCGCATGGACGCGGCCATCGCCGCCTCGCGCGAGATCGGCTTCACCGTGCTGTCGATGACGGTGTCGCTGTCGGCGGTGTTCCTGCCGATCGTGTTCATGGGCGGGCTGGTCGGGCGGTTGTTCTCCGAGTTCGGCATGGTGATCGCGATCGCGGTGATCCTGTCCGGCATCGTCTCGCTGACCCTGACGCCGATGCTCGCCAGCCGCTGGCTCGACCCGAAGAAGAGCGCGGGCTGGGTGTTCGAGCGCTTCGACCGGCTGGTCGAGGCCAGCGAACGCGGCTACGCGCGCTCGCTGGCCTGGGCGACCGAGCGCATCGGCCTGATGTGCGTCATCGGTGTGGCCACCCTGGTCGGCACCGCCGGTGTCTACGCCGTGGTCGAGAAGGGCTTCATCCCGCAGGTCGATTCGGGAAAGATCGACGGCGATACCCGCGTGCCCGAGGGCACCGCCTTCGCCGACTTTGTGGCCAAGCAGGCGGCGGTGGTGAAGATCATCCAGCGCAATCCCAACGTGGCCAACGTGGAGTCGGTGATCGGCTCGGACAATTCGCTCAGCAACAGCGGGCGCCTGCTGATCGGGCTCAAGCCGCTGTCCGAGCGCAGCGGCAGCGCCGAGGAGGTGATCCAGGACGTGCGCAAGCAGGTCGCCGCGATCCAGGGCATCACCCTCAACATGCGCAATCCGCCGGCGATCGACATGGGGCCGACGGCCTCGAACGGGTCGCTGCAGTACGTGCTGCAATCCACCGACCAGAAGGCGCTGTACGCTCAGTCCGACAGCATCCTGCAGCGCCTGCGGCAACTGCGCGACGTGCAGGATCCGCAGAGCGACCTGCAGCTCAAGAACCCGGAGATCGAGGTGGTGCTGCACCGCGAGCAGGCCGCCGCGCTGGGCGTCACCGCCGCCGGCCTGCAGGACACCCTGGCCAGCGCCTACGGTGGCCGCAAGATCAGCACCATCTACGGCGACACCGATCAGTACGAAGTGCTGCTGCAGGTCGATCCCGCGGCGCAGGCCGACCTCAACGGCCTGGATGCGCTGTCGTTCAACGGCAACCAGAATCCCGGCATCACCGCGATCGGCACGCAGACCTCCAACAGCAGCTCCGGCACCAGCGCGGTGCTGACCGCCGCCGGCGGTCCGATGGTGCCGCTGCGCGCGGTGGCCGACGTGCGCATGGGCGTGGGGCCGGTGGCGATCAACCATTACGCCGGCTTGCCGGCGGTGACGTTGTCGATGAACCTGGCGCCCGGCGTGTCGCTAGGCGAGGCCGCCGCCGGCATCGGCAACCTGATGGCGCAGACCCTGGGCAAGGACGACGCGCGCGCCATCAGCGGCCAGTTCGCCGGCTCGGCGCAGGCTTTCGAGAATTCGATGAAGACGCTGCCGATGCTGCTGCTGATCACCGTGCTGCTGATCTACGGCGTGCTGGCGATCCTGTACGAGAACGCGCTGCACCCGATCACCATCCTGACCTCGCTGCCGCTGGCCGGGTTCGGCGCCATCCTCATGCTGGTGCTGTTCCGCCAGGAGCTCAATCTCTTCAGCTTCGTCGGCCTGATCCTGCTGGTCGGGCTGGTCAAGAAGAACGGCATCATGATGGTGGACTACGCGCTGGACCTGGAGCGCTCGGGCGATGCGCGCTGGCAGCAGCCGCGCGCGGCGATGCTGGAAGCGGCGACGGTGCGCTTCCGCCCGATCATGATGACCACCCTGGCGGCGGTGCTGGGCTCGTTGCCGATCGCGCTGGGTTTCGGCGCCGGCGCCGAGGCGCGGCGCCCGCTCGGCATCGCGGTGGTCGGCGGCCTGCTGTTCTCGCAGGCGCTGACCCTGTACCTGACCCCGGCCTTCCACATCGCGATGGCCGAGTGGCTGGCGCGCCGCCGCGCACGTCGCAACGGCGCCGCGCCGCCGTCGGC
>NZ_AQOI01000282.1:0-15482 GCF_000364665.1 Xanthomonas sp. SHU 199 | reverse complement strand
CGCAACCGCAACCGCAACCGCAACCGCAACCGCAACGGTAAACCCCTCGCCCACCGGCGATCGCATCGCCTCCACTCGTCCACCGCCAGGAACACCACCATGTCCACCCTCGTCACCCTGCGCAACGTCACCAAGACCTACCAGCGCGGCCCCGAGAAAGTCCAGGTCCTGCACGGCATCGACCTGGATATCGCCCGTGGCGACTTCGTCGCCCTGATGGGACCGTCCGGCTCCGGCAAGACCACCCTGCTCAACCTGATCGGCGGGCTGGATTCGCCCAGCGGCGGCGAGATCGAGATCGAAGGCCAGCGCATCGACCGCATGAGCGGCGGCCAGCTCGCCACCTGGCGCAGCCACCACGTCGGCTTCGTGTTCCAGTTCTACAACCTGATGCCGATGCTCACCGCGCAGAAGAACGTCGAACTGCCGCTGCTACTGACCTCGCTCAGCGCCGCCCAGCGCAAGCGCAATGCCGAGATCGCGCTGACCCTGGTCGGCCTGGCCGAGCGCCGCAACCACAAGCCCAGCGAACTGTCCGGTGGACAGCAGCAGCGCGTGGCCATCGCCCGCGCCATCGTCTCCGACCCCACCTTCCTGATCTGCGACGAACCCACCGGCGACCTCGACCGGCGCTCGGCCGAGGACGTGCTGGGCCTGCTGCAGGAACTCAACCGCAGCCACGGCAAGACCATCGTCATGGTCACCCACGACCCCAAGGCCGCCGAGTACGCCACCCACACCGTGCACCTGGACAAGGGCGAGCTGGCCGACGCGCCGGCCGCGCACTGAGCGAGGCGATGCCATGAAGTATTTTTCGTTGATCTGGGCGCAACTGTTCCGCAGCAAGACGCGGACAGTGCTGACCCTGTTCTCGGTGATCGTCGCGTTCCTGCTGTTCGGCCTGCTCGACTCGGTGCGCGTCGCGTTCACCGCCGGCGGCTCGGTGGAAGGCGTCAACCGCCTGGTCGTGGCCTCGCGTCTGTCGATCACCCAGTCGCTGCCGGTGCGCCTGGAAGCGCAGATCCGCAGCGTGCCGGGCGTACGCGACGTGACCTATGCGATGTGGTTCGGCGGCATCTACAAGGATCCCAAGGACTTCTTCCCCAACTTCTCGGTGGCGCCGAACTTCTTCGACGTGTACAGCGAGTACGAGATGCCGCCGGAGCAGCTCAAGGCGTTTCGCGACACCCGCACCGGTGCGGCGGTGGGCGAGGCGCTGGCGAAGAAGAACGGCTGGAAGGTCGGCGACGTGATCCCGCTGCAGGCCACCATCTTCCCGCGCGGCGGCAGCAACGACTGGCCGCTGGAACTGAAGGCGATCTTCCGCGCCAAGGACCGCGCCAACGTGCAGGCGGAGAACCAGTTGATGATGAACTGGAAGTACTTCGACGAGAGCAACGACTACATCAAGGGCCGGGTCAGCTGGTACACGGTGCGGCTGGACAACCCCGAGCACGCCTCGCGCGTGGCGCAGGCGATCGATGCGCTCTCGGCCAACTCCGACCACGAGACCAAGTCGCAGACCGAGTCGGCGTTCCAGCAGGCCTTCGTCAAGCAGTTCGCCGACATCGGCCTGATCGTCACCTCGATCATGGGCGCGGTGTTCTTCACCCTGGTGCTGCTGACCGGCAACACCATGGCGCAGGCGGTGCGCGAACGCATCCCGGAACTGGCCACGCTCAAGACCCTGGGCTTCCAGGACCGCACGGTGCTGACCCTGGTGATCGTCGAGTCGGTGCTGCTGATCGTGCTCGGCGGCCTGCTCGGCATGGCGCTGGCGGCGGCGGCGATCCCGGTGCTGGCCAGCGCCAGCCGCGGCGCGCTGCCGGTGCACGCGGTGCCGGCGCAGACCTGGCTGATCGGCGTGGCACTGATGCTGGTCATCGGCGTGGTGGTCGGCCTGCTGCCGGCGCTGCGCGCGCAGCGGCTGAAGATCGTCGACGCCCTGGCCGGGCGCTGATCCCGCCCCTTCTCTCCAGCACATCGATGCCACGGACGGCGACGCAGACCCGAGGAACAACGCAATGAAGATGCAATGGTTATGGAATGTCCTGGCGATCGCGGCGCTGGCGCTCGGCCTGGGAATCTGGATCGCCCTGCCCTGGTTCCTGGTGCTGGCGCTGGTGGCGGTGCTCGCCGTGCTGCTGCTGGCCACGCGCAGCGGCCGGCTGTCGCTCGCCGCCGCGCGCATCGGCATCGCCAGCCTGCCGCAGCGCTGGGGCGCCAGTTCGGTGATCGTGGTCGGCATCGCCGGCGTGGTCGGCGTGCTGGTGGCGATGCTGGCGATGGGCCAGGGTTTCCAGGCCACCCTGGACAGCACCGGCGACGACACCACCGCCATCGTCCTGCGCGGCGGCTCGCAGGCCGAGACCAACTCGGTCATCACCCGCGACCAGGTGCCCTTGATCGCCAGCCTGGCCGGCGTGGCGCGCGGCGCCGACAACCGCCCGCTGGTCTCGCCGGAACTGTCGCAGGTGGTGAACCTGCAGTCGAAGTCCGACGGCACCGACGTCAACGCGCAGTTCCGCGGCGTCGGCGAGCAGGGCTGGGCGGTGCACGACAAGGTCAAGCTCCTGCAGGGCCGTCGCTTCAAGCCGGGCCTGCGCGAGATCGTGGTCGGCAAGGGCGCGCAATCGCAGTTCCGCGGCCTGCAGCTCGGCCAGACCCTGACCCTGGGCAACCAGGCCTGGACCGTGGTCGGCGTGTTCGCCAGCGGCGACGCGCACGACTCGGAGCTGTGGACCGACACCCAGACCCTGGCCACCACCTACAACCGCAGCGCCTACCAGTCGATCAGCGTGCGCACCCAGGGCCAGGACGGCTTCCGCCAGTTCAAGGCGGCGATGGACGCCGACCCGCGGCTGAAGCTGGACGTGTTCACCACCCGCGAGTACTACCGCAAGCAGGGCGGCAACCTCAGCAAGGTGCTGGAGGTCCTGGGCACCTTCATCGGCACCATCATGGCGATCGGCGCGGTGTTCGGCGCGCTCAACACCATGTACGCGGCGGTCGCCACCCGCGCCCGCGAGATCGCCACCATGCGCGCGCTGGGCTTCCGCGGGCTGCCGGTGGTGGTGGCGGTGATGCTGGAGACCATGCTGCTGGCGCTGCTCGGCGGCGTGCTGGGCGGGCTGATCGCCTGGGCGATCTTCAACGGCTACAGCGTCTCCACCCTGGGCAGCAACTTCAGCCAGGTGGTATTCCAGTTCAAGGTGTCCCCGCCGCTGCTGTGGACCGGGCTGAAATGGGCGCTGGGCATCGGCCTGGTCGGCGGCCTGTTCCCGGCGCTGCGCGCGGCGCGGCTGCCGATCACCACCGCCCTGCGCGCGCTGTAGCGCCAGGGCTGAACGCGCCGGGCCGGGACCGCTGTCCCGGCCCGGCCCAATGGCGGCTGACGCGTCATCGTTCCGTCATCGAAACGCGGTAGAACGGCCGCCGCCGAGGCGCTAGCCTGCGCGGCCATTTGGTTCCACGCCGCCACGCCCATGTCCTCGCGCCTGCGCCTGCTGCTCGTCCTCTGCGCCAGCCTGTGGCTGAGCGCCTGCTCCTCCACCTCGCTCAGCGACCGCCTGGTCGCGCCGGGCGGCGTGTCGCCGTTGATGGACGAGGAGCGCATCCAGAGCCTGCTGGCGACCCTGCCCAACCGCAGCGGCCACGTGGTGGTGCCGGGCGGCATCCCGATCTTCTGGCGCGCCATCGACCCGGGCGATTACCACATGCGCTACCGCTACGAGCACGCCGGCCGCGACGCCAGCGGCCACGAGCATGCCGATTTCGCCATGGACGTCGCCACCCCGGCGCCGACCACGCACATGGCGCCGCGCGGCACCGTGGTGCTGCTGCACGGCTGGATGATGGACGGCGACTCGCTGCTGCCGTGGTCGCTGGACCTGGCCCAGGCCGGCTACCGCAGCATCAGCATCGACCTGCGCAACCACGGCCGCTCCGGCGGCGGCCCGGCCGGCTACGGCACCCGCGAGTCCGACGACGTGGTCGCGGTGATCCGCGCCCTGCGCGCCAGCGGCGAGGTGCAGGGCCCGGTGTACCTGTTCGGCGTGTCCTACGGCGCGGCCACCGCGCTGTTCGCCGCGCAGAAGCTCGGCGACCAGGTCGACGGCGTGGTCGCGATGGAATCCTTCGCCAACGCCGGCCGCGGCATCCGCGACATGATCCCGCACATGCTCGCCAGCCGCCCGCGCGGCTGGATGGCCAGCGCGGCGATGGACCTGGCGCGCTGGCGCTACGGCGGGCAGAACCTGGACGCGGTGATCGCCAACGCCAACCAGCGCCTGGCGCTGAACCTGGACCAGGTCGACGTCACCGCCGCCGCGCGCGCCGCACCGGCCTGCGTGCTGCTGCTGCACGGCAGCGCCGACCAGCACATCCCGGTGGCGCACGGCCGCCTGCTGGCGCTGGACGCCCCGCGCGCGCACTACCTGGAAATGCCCGGCGAGAACCACCTGAGCCTGCCGATGCGGCTGGACCTGCTGGCGCCGACCGTGGAGGACTGGTTCGCCGACCTGCAGTCGCCGAGCCACGGCGGCCGCTGCCCGCAGCCGCTGCCGCCGCGTGCTGACCCCGAGCTGCAGCTGACCGGTGGGCCGGCCGCGAGCGGTAGCCGGGGGTGAGCCGGGATGACCAGCCATTCGGCTGTGGAAAGCGGGGAGTCGGGATTGGGGATTCGTAACAGCGGGCTGTACTGTCGGCCTGCTGGTTCCGCGGCGGCTCTTGCTCTTGCCAATCCCCAATCCCTAATCCCTAATCCCTAATCCCTAATCCCTAATCCCCGCTCGCCGCCACAAGCTCTCGCCGGCGAACAACAGCAAGCCGATCCAAATGGCGGCAAAGCCGATCGCCTTGCCCGCGTCGAACGGCTCGCGGAAGAACCACACGCCCAGCAGCAGTTGCAGGCTCGGTGCGATGTACTGCAGCAGCCCCACCAGCGACAGCGGGATACGTCGCACGCCGTAGGCGAAACCGATCAGCGGCACAGCGGTCACCACGCCGCCGAATGCCAGCAGCAGGTCGTTGCGCCAGCCCCAGCCGCCGACGAAGCCGCCGCCGTGGCCGGCCTCGCCCCACAGCACGAACCCCAGCGCCGGCAGGAACAGGTACAGGCTCTCCACCCCCAGCCCGGCCACCGCATCCACCTGCACAAGCTTGCGCAGCAGGCCGTACAGCCCGAACGAGCCGGCCAGGCCCAGCGCGATCCATGGCAACGTGCCGGCGTCGACGGTCAGCCAGGCCACGCCCAGCGCGGCGCAGGCCACCGCCAGCCATTGCAGCGGACGCAGCCGCTCGCGCAGCACCAGCACCCCGAGCAGCACGTTGACCAGCGGATTGATGAAGTAGCCCAGGCTGGTCTCGATCACATGGCCGGCATTGACCGCCCAGATGTACAGGCCCCAGTTGAAGGCGATCGCCAGGCTGCTCAGCGCCAGCGTGGCCAGCGCGCGCGGCTGCGCGGCGATGCGCCGCCACCATTGCAGGCGTGCGCTGTACACCAGCCAGGCCACCACCAGCAGCGTGCTCCAGACGATGCGGTGGGCGATGATGTGCGGCGACGGCACCGCCTGCAGCAGGTGCCAGTACACCGGCACCACGCCCCACAGCGCGAAGGTCGCCGCGGTAATCCACAGGCCGCGCCGGGCCTCCTGCGCGGCGACCGCGGTCATCGCCGGGTCCTCGCCACGGTGATCACCACCACGCCGGCCAGGATCACCGCCATCGCACCGAAATCGCTGGCGCTGAAGCGTTCGCTGCCGAGCCAACTGCCCAGCGCCACCGCGATCACCGGATTGACGTAGGCATAGCTGCCGGCCAGCGCCGGGCGTACGTTCTGCAGCAGCCACACGTAGGCGGTGAAGGCGACGATCGAGCCGAACACGCACAGGTAGGCCACCGCCAGCATCCCCTGTGCGCTTGGCAGGGTATGCAGGCGTTCGCCGCTGAGCGGGCCGATCGCCACCAGCATCACCCCGCCGCACAGCATCTGCCCCGCGGCAGCCATGAACGGCATCGGCAGGTCGCGCCCGCGCGACCACACCGAACCGAACGCCCAGCCGACCGGCGCAATCAACAGCAGCACCAGGCCCAGCGGGCTGGCATTGAGACTGCTGCCGGCGTTGAGCCAAACCACGCCGGCGAAGCCGACCACGATCCCCAGCCATTCGCCGCGGCTGGCGTGATGGCCGCGCAGCGTGCCGAACAGCGCCATCCACAGCGGCACCGAGGCCACCGCCACCGCCGCCAGCCCCGAGGACACCTGACGCTCGGCCAGCACCACCAGGCCGTTGCCGCAGACCAGCATGAGCGCGCCGAGCATGGCCAGCGGCCGCCACTGCGCGCGCGTGGGCGCGGGCACCCCGCGCCAGCGCAGCACCGCGTACAGCACGCTGCCGGCGATCACGAAGCGCGTGCCGGAGACCACGCTCAACGGCGGCGCGCCGCCTTCCAGTGCGAAGCGGATCGCCAGATAGGTCGAGCCCCAGACGACATAGACCAGGAACAGGGCGAGAACGACGAAGCCGCCGCGCGCAGGCGCAGCGGCGACAGGAGCAGAAGGCATCGGACGGCGCCAGAGACAGCAGGGGCGCTATTCTAGAGCACCTGGTCTGTGCGCAAGCCGCTTCATCCGCGCGTGCCGCACCGCCGCGGCGTGCAGACCACTCGTCGAGAAAGGAGTCGTGGATGACATCACACCGCACCTGGCTCGCGCTGCCCCTGCTGGCGGCGCTGGGCAGCAACAGCGCGGCACGCCCGCCTGCCGGACCCTGGGACTTGAACGGACATCAGTTGCTGGAAGCCCCGCTGGACGGCTCGCTGGCAGACGACCTGGGTCCGCAGCAACCGCAGGAACTGCGGGTCATGGTGTCCTCGCGCACGGCGGCCGCCTACATGCTCGGCATCGCGGCCGGCAGCGAGGGCGCGCAATGGTGCCGACCGGCCGGCCAGTCCGGTCCACCGGATGTGCAGGCCCTGGTCGCCGATCTCGGCGCGCTGCCCGACGCGCGCCTGGACGAGCGCGCCAGCGACCTGGTCGTGCAAGCCCTGGCCAAACGGTATCCCTGCAAACCCGCCAAGCCACGCCGCCCATCGCGCTGAAAGCGCCGACTGCCTCGAGGTCGCGTCGGCGCGACGAGGCAGTGATGAGCCGCTGGCGCGACGATGCGTCGGGTGCCGCACGGGCATCCACACCAGCACCGCAGCCACCGCCAGCGGCGCCCGGCGCTCCACCGTGATCACCAGGCCGCGGCGCTGCAGGTCCGCGTGGGCGCGCCAACAGCCAGACCAGCAGCGCGCAGCAGATGAAGGATCTCAACCAGGTCGCGTCAGCTGCCGCCACTGCGCATGGCCGACCCGCGCCGCGCTCTGGCCGAAGAAACGAGATCGGCCTCGCGCGAGGAGTGTGCTGCTCCATGCAGTTCTGACCCCTGAAGTTTCCACCGATCAGCCGACGTCCATGACAGCGCAACTGCAGCCCGCTCCGGCGCTCCGCAGCCCCCGAAAAACCTAAGAGACGGTTCAGCCGCACGGGCGTATCTGTACGCACACACACCTGCTCGCTGCGCACTGCCATGGCCATCGATACCGCACTGTCGCCGCTCGGCACCGTCACGCCTTATGGCACGTCGCCCTATGGCTTTTCCGCAGCGAGCGCCTCCAGCGGTTCGGCTCAAGCCGGCAACCCGATCGTGGCCAGCACCGATCAGGCCGCGGTGCAGCAGGCGGTGGAATTGTCCGGCGAGGCCTCGGTGATCTTCAGCCTCGGCGGCCTCGCGGGAACCACCCCAGCCGACACGGGCCTGACCTACAACGCGGCCGGGCTGTTCAACAGCATCGTCAGCGCCGGCCCCACCGATGCGGCCTCGGCCTCGTCTGCCGGCTCGTCAACCTCGACCGCCGGCTCGTCAACCTCGACCGGCACCGCGCCGTATCCCACCCTCGACCAGGCCACGCAGACGTACGACCAGGGCCTGCTCGGCACCATCACCGCGCCGCCGTCGACCCCGGGCCTGTACAACGCCTCCGGTGTCTTCAGCAGCCAGGGCCTGACCCCGCAGCTGTCGTCGCTGCTGCAGTCCGATCCCAGGCTCAGCGGCACGGTCACCGGCGACCTGCTCAATCAGGGCATCGTCGGCGGGTTGATCGACACCACTGCCTGAGCAGTGCGGCATGGTCGCCTGCGGCACCCGCACGCACCTGGCACGGTAGAAACGGCTTCAGGCCGCTTCTAGCGCGCGCTTTTCGCGGCCTTGCCGAACACCGCGTTGTTCTCTCGCAGGAGCGGCTTCAACCGCGACAGGCATTGCCGGTCACGCCCCGTCGCGGCTGAAGCTGCTCCTACGCGTGGCCTTGCGCCACCCGCGAAGATCCCTTCTCCCGGAACCCTCAGCGCAACCGCGCATGTCGCTGGCCAACGGTCTTGGCACTGCCCAGCCACCGTGCTGTGACGGCACTCGTATGTCGCTCGACCGGCGTCGCTCAGCCCGGCATCGCCGGACCACAGGCCTCGGCCGGATCGCTGTTCGCCGGCAAGGCATGCCGCTCCAAGGCATCGGCGTCGCCGCCCGCATCGCCGGCCAGCGCATCGTTGGCTGCCTGTGCCGCACCTCCCATGAACAGGGAAGCGGACAGCAGCAACATGCGCATCGGGTTCACGGTCACGACCTGGCAACAAGCGGGCCGCACAGTGTAGAGAATGGCGTCGTGCGGAGACAGCACGGCGACGCATTCGCGTGCGCGAAACCGGCCGCCGTCAGCGCGCGGGACGATCCAGCCAGCAGGCCAGGCCCTGCGCATTGAGTTCGATGTCCATGTGCAGCACGCGCTCCACGCCGGCATCGTCCAGCGGACAGCCATGCAGCCGCGCCCGCTCCAGATACAGCGCGGTCAGCGCCGCGACCAGGCAGCGATGGCGGTCGGAACGGCCGTCGCAGCCGCGCGCGATCGCCACCATCGCCTCCAGTTGCTCCAGCAGCTCCGCCGCCAGCGTCTCGGCGCCCTCCACCGGACCGTAGTGGGTGAGGTACAGCGTCTGCGGCACGTAGCCGAGCATGCGCTGGATCGAGGCCTGCATCGCTTCCGGCTCGAACTGCACCGGCGACGAGGTCGGGATCGCGAACGCACCGCGCGTGCTGTCCAGTTCGCGGTAGGACAGGCCGAAGGTGTCGCCACTGAACCAGCTGCGGCTGCGTGCGTCCCACACGCACAGGTGATGGCGGGCGTGCCCGGGGGTGTCGATGCACAACAGCTCGCGCCCGGCCAGCGACAGGCGATGGCTGTCCTCGGCCACCACCACGCGCTCCGCCGGTACCGGCACGATGCTGCCGTAGCTGCGCGCCATCTCCGCCTCGCCGTACACCGCGGTGGCGCCGGCGATCAGCCGCGCCGGATCGATCATGTGCGGCGCACCGCGCGGATGCACCAGCAGACGCGCGTTCGGCAGGTGCTGCAGCAGCGCACCCGCACCGCCGGCATGGTCCAGGTGCACGTGGGTGAGGATCAGCCAGTCCACGTCGGCCGGCGCCAGACCGGCCTGCACCAGGGCGTCCAGCAGCACCGGCACGGCATGGCTGGTGCCGCAGTCGACGAAGGCGCCGCGCCCGTTCTCCACGATCAGGTAGGCGGCATCGAACTGCGCGCGCTGGAAGCCGGTATCGACGAGATGGATGCTGGGATCGCGTGGCATGGCGCAGAAGCGTGGCTGGGCGAAGCTCCATTCTAGGCAGTATGGAGGATACTGCCAGTGCCGGGCGGCAAGGGCCGGATGAGGACGAATAACGGAAACGCCGGAGACCCGACAGCCCATTGTGGGAGGGACTTCAGTCCCGACTGCATGCGGCCGGCAAACACACGCGCTTCGGATGTCGCGATGGAACGCGTCTCTTGTCTGTAGGAGTCGACCGTCATGCAGCCGCGACAAGCGAAGCCGAACGCCGCCTGACACCTTCCGTCGTCGGGACTGAAGTCCCTCCCACAATGCGATCCTCCGACAAGGCTAGTGCCGCCCTGTCGGAGCCGCTTCTACGACGGACCGCCGCGCGAGCGCTCAGCCCGCCTCGCGCAGCCGCGCCAGCGCCGCCAGCACCGTCTCGGCCGGTGCCTCCAGGGTCACCCGCGCCGCCTGCAGCGCGTCGGCCTGTGCGGCCTGCTTGAGCGCAGTGATGGTCTGCCCGGCATCGCGCGGCGAGGCGAAGCCGCCGCTCTGCAACAGCAGCACGCCCTCGCCATCGAGCAGCTTGAAGTAGAACTGGCCGTCGGCCTCGCGGTACTGCTTGAAGCTCGGCAGCGCCTGCTTGGCCGTCGCCGCTTCGGTAGCGCCATCGGCCTGCGCCGACAGATCGCGCAGGCCCACCGCGTGCCGCAGCTCGGCCAGGAACGGGATCGCATAGCGTTCGCGCAGGCGCTGCGCGTTGTCGCGCAGGATCGCCTCGATGTCCTGCGGGCGCGCCATCAGCGCTTCGTAGCGCACGCGCATCGGCGCGATCTCGGCATCGATGCGCTCGAACAGCTGCTGCTTGGCCTCGCCCCAGCCGATGCCGGCGGCGAACGCCTGCGCGAACGCGGCCGTCTCCTCGGCGCTGGCGAAGGCCTGGTACAGCTGGAACAGCGCAGAGCCCTCGGTCTCCTTCGGCTCGCCGGGCGCGCGCGAATCGGTGACGATGGCGGACACCCGCTTCTTCAGCTCCTCGCGCGGGGCGAACAGCGGAATGGTGTTGTCGTAGCTCTTGCTCATCTTGCGCCCGTCCAGCCCGGGCAGCGTCGCCACCTGCTCGTCGATCAGCGCATCGGGCAGCACGAAGTGCTCGCGGCCGTAGACGTGATTGAAGCGCTGCGCGAAATCGCGCGCCATCTCGATGTGCTGGATCTGGTCGCGGCCCACCGGCACCTGCTGCGCCTTGAACAGCAGGATGTCGGCGGCCATCAGCACCGGATACATGAACAGGCCGGCGGTGACCCCGGCATCGTCGTCCTCGCCGTCGGCGCGGTTCTTGTCCACCGCGGCCTTGTAGGCATGCGCGCGGTTGAGGATGCCCTTGCCGGCGACGCAGGTCAGGAACCAGGTCAGCTCGTTGGTCTCCGGCACGTCCGACTGGCGGTAGAACCACACCTGCGCCGGATCCAGGCCCGCCGCCAGCCAGGTCGCCGCGATCTCCAGGGTCGAGCGCTGGGTCCGCGCCGGGTCCTGCGCCTTGATCAGGCTGTGCAGATCGGCCAGGAAGAAGAAGCTCTCGATGCCGGGACGCCGGCTGGCCTGCAGCGCGGGGCGGATGGCGCCGACGTAGTTGCCAAGGTGCGGCGTGCCGGAGGTGGTGATGCCGGTGAGAACGCGGGTGGTCATGCGGAATGGACGGTCAGGGGGAAACCCGGCGAGTTTACCCGCTGCGCGACAACCCCGTTCCGGCGCGTGGTGCGTTCAATCCGGCGTCCCCGTCCTGGAGTCGCCGCGATGCACGTTCCTGCTCCTTCCCTGCCCCGCCGTTCCCGTTCCCTCGCCGTGCTCGCCTTCGCGCTGCTGTGCATCGGCGGGCTGTGCGGCTTTCGTCCATGGCCGTCGCCACCGAGCTCGGCGCCGGCGGTGCAGTTGCAGGTGATCGATCGCGATGCCGGCGACGATCCGCTGCCAGCGCATGCCTGGCGCGGCGAGCGCTGGATCGCCGCCACGCCCGGCCACCGCTACGCGCTGCGCCTGACCAACCTGACCGGCGCGCGGGTGCTGGTGGTGCTGTCGGTGGACGGCGTCAACGCGGTCAGTGGCCAGACCGCGGCCAGCGACCAGCGCGGCTATGTGCTGGCGCCGTGGCAACAAGCCGAGATCGCCGGGTGGCGCAAATCGTCCGAGGACGTGGCGCAGTTCGTGTTCACCGACCTGGAGGACAGCTATGCGGCACGCTCCGGACGTCCGCGCAACGTCGGCGTGATCGGCATGGCGGTGTTCGACGAAGCGCGGGCATGGCCCGATACCGTCCCGGGGGACGCAGGCGTCGATGCCGAGAGAGCTGCCAACGCAGCAGCGCGCGCGGCAACGCCCGGCGTCCCGACGCCGGAAGCAATGCCTGCACCGGCAGCGGCCGCCCCGCAACGCAGTGCGGCCGCGCCCCTCGCGGCGGCACCGTCCGCGGACGCACGCGCGTATGCACGCGAAGGCACTTCCGCTGCCCGCGTGCAGCAGCGCCTGGGCACCGGCCACGGCGCGCGCGAGTGGTCGCCCTCGCGTGTCACCGAGTTCGAGCGCGCCAGCGACGTGCCGATGCAACGGACCGAGCTGCGCTACGACAGCCGCCCACGGCTGGTCGCACGCGGTGTGCTGCCGCGCGACCTACTTCCGCGGCGCGTTGCGGTTGCGCCAAGTGCATTTCCCGGCGACTACGTGCCCGATCCGCCGGAGCGCTGAGCGTCCCGCGCACCCAAAAAAGCACGGGCCGCAATGCGGCCCGTGTCGACGACGCTGCGGCGGTGTGCGCCTCAGTCGTGGTATTCCTTGCCCAGGCTGTCGCGGAACGCGTGCACTTCCTTCTCGGCGCGATCGCGCGCCCAGCCGTAGCGCTCCTGCAGCTTGCCGGCCAGGTACTGGGTATTGCCTTCGGCAACGTCGAAGTCGTCGTCGGTGAGGTCGCCCCACTGCGCCTTGATCTTGCCCTTGAGCTGGGTCCACTTGCCGGCAATGATGTCTTTGTTCATGGCATCTCTCGTGATGTGTAAGCGGCGCCGTACGCCGCCCGCGCAGCATTGCGCGGCCTGCGTCGCGAACCGATCAACGCAGCGTCAGCGATGCATGAGCATCGTGAACCGTTACACCGTGGTCGGCAGCCGCGCAAAAAAACGGGCCGGCAAGCCGACCCGTTTCTGGTCACCGAGACGAGGCTCAGTTCTTGGCGGCGTCCTGGACCTTCTCGCCTGCCTTCTGCACGTCCTTGCCGGCACCGGCAACGGTGTTGCAACCGGCCAGCAGGCCCACCGAGAACATCGCCAGCAGCATCCACGCAAACGTACGCTTCATAGGTTCACTCCTTGCTTACTTGGTCATGGGACGCGGCACGCAGGCCGCGCGAAACTCAGCACTTGCCCGCGCTGCAATCCTTGGCGGTGTCTTCCACCTTCTCGCCCGCCTTCTGCATGTCCTTGCCGGCGCCTGCAACGGTGTTGCAGCCGGTCAGCACACCAGCGCAAAACAGGGTCAGCATCAACAGGGTGGTCAGTCGCTTCATCGGGTCGTCCTCGGCAATCGCAGGTGGTCGGGGTGGGCGGCGATAGGCGTCGCCGCGCTACCGTCTGGGGGTGAATCTGCCGTCACGACTGTGGATTTCACGTGAATGAACCGGCGACCCATTCAGGGTGAGCCAGCGTCGCTCAGTCCCGCATCAGGGTCGATTTGCCGAACAGGCTCTCCACCAGGTCCACGGCCAGCTCCGCGGTCAGGTTGCGGTGGTCCAGCACCGGATTCAGCTCCACGATGTCCAGCGAGGCCATGCGCCCGCTGTCGGCGATCATCTCCATCACCAACTGCGCCTCGCGGTAGTTGGGGCCGCCAGGCACGGTGGTGCCGACACCCGGGGCGATGCTGGGGTCGAGGAAGTCCACGTCGAAGCTGACGTGCAGATGGGTGTCGGCGTCGAGCCCGTCCAGCGCCGCCTCCATGGTCCGCTTCATGCCCATCTCGTCGATGTAGCGCATGTCGTACACGTCGACGCGGTGCTGCTTGATCAGCCGCTTCTCGTCCGGGTCGACCGAGCGGATGCCGATCTGCCGCACCTGCTCCGGGCGCAGCGCCGGCGCGCTGCCGCCGAGCTCGGTCAGCGCCTGCGGGCCCAGCCCGCACAGGCAGGCCACCGGCATGCCGTGCACGTTGCCCGACGGCGTGACCTCGCTGGTATTGAAGTCCGAATGCGCGTCCAGCCACAGCACCCGCAGCTTGCGGCCCTGCTCGCGGCAGTACCGCGCCACCGCGGTGATCGAACCGATGCCCAGGCAATGGTCGCCGCCGAGCACGATCGGCATGCGCCCGGCGCGCAGCTCGGCGTAGCTGGCCTCCATCAGCGCGCGGTTCCAGGCCACCACCTCGTCCAGGTGACGGTAGCCGTCGACCGGGGCCTGCCAGGGATTGCGCGGGCCATCGATGTTGCCGATGTCGCGCACCTCCACGCCACGATTGGCCAGCGCCTCGTGCAGGCCGGCGATGCGCAGTGCCTCCGGCCCCATGCGCGCACCGCGATGGCCGGCCCCGATGTCGGTAGGCACGCCGATGAGGGACACCGGCAGAAAGGAGGACTTCATGCGCATACGCTCCAGCCAAAAAAGTGACCCAGTCTAGCGGGACCGGCATGTCACGACCCGCCGCGGCGCAGCAGGCGGCATGCCTGCGGTTGCAGCTGTGTTGAATGATGGACGTGCGGCGCAAGGTGGATGCCGGCGGTTGTGGCTGATGCGAGAAGCCGTGGTCCACGGCTGCAGCGGCAACACGCCAAATGCTTGCGCATCGACGTGAGCAGTCAATCGCTGAAGGCTGCATCGAGCGCTCTGCGTCGCTCGCCCTCGCCAAAGAGGGCTCGGCATCGTCAACTCTTCCGGCGAGGAAGCTCGCAGCAAGCCTGCATTGCACCTGCCCAAGTCCCGCGGTTGGACGGCGGCGGCGCTGGCTGGCTACGCTGCTCCGCCGTTTCTGGAGATCGCCTTGGAAAAACCCTTGATCGTGACCCTGGAGGCCGCGTTCGCCGGGCTCACGTTCCTTCCCTGGTTCGCGTGGGCGCACAACAGCCTCAACCCCATGCTGATCCTGCACGCAGACCACGTGGAGTACCGCGTGCTGCGCACGCGCACCCGTCCGTACCGCGAGATCGCCAGCGTGGACTATCGGAAGGCATGGGGAACCGAGAACGTCGTGCTGGCGTTCCAGGGAGCGAAGACGACCTTCATCGCGAACACCGGGCTGCTCCGGCGCACCAGAGAGGTCATCGCCTTCTTGCAGCAGCAGGGTTGTCCGCTTTCCGCGCGCGCGCAGGCATTGATGTTACCGCGAAGCCCGTAGCGCAGCTCGCGACAACACGCGGCGATCCAACCGCGCTTCGGTTGAGCGGCTGTTGCCTCGCGAGTGTGCTGCTGCGTGCTTGCCATCCGCCACGCCACACCCTGCTCGCGTGACGCGCAGTTGCTCCCTGCTCGACCGGATGTTCGTGAGGGCACGCGACAGAAAGCAAAAACCCGCTGTTTCAGCGGATTGATGGCGCAGCGCGGACATCTGCGGATGCCGGCGGATCGAAGATGGTGCCGCTTATCCGAATCGAACGGATGACCTACTGTTTACAAGACAGTTGCTCTACCGACTGAGCTAAAGCGGCAAGGTGGACGACGCCCGCGGGCGGGCCCGGGGCAGTCTACCTGCTGGCGCGGGCCTCGGCACGCGCGACGGCGCGGCGCCGGACACCGGCAGGCGCGGCATTCTAGCGCAGCGTGCCGCAGTCCACGCTGCGCTGGCGCGCGGC
>NZ_AQOI01000281.1:0-3495 GCF_000364665.1 Xanthomonas sp. SHU 199 | reverse complement strand
CCGGCTCGCGCATCGCCCGCGCGCAGGTGGAAGGCCCGGCGCCGGTCACCGTCATCACCGCCGAGGACATCCGCAAGCAGGGCTTCGCCACGGTGTGGGAATCGCTGGGCACGCTGACCCAGTTCAGCGGCAGCACCTTCAACGAGAGCGACCAGACCGGCAGTTCGCCCAACGGCCAGTATCTCAACCTGCGCGGGCTGGGGCCGGGTTATCAGTTGATCCTGCTCAACGGCAAGCGCATGGCCGATTATCCGCAGTCCTACGGCGCCAACGGCACCGCGGTCAGCCTGGGCAGCATTCCGGCGGCGGCGCTGGAGCGCATCGAGGTGATGAGCGGCGGCGCCTCGGCCATCTACGGCTCCGACGCGGTCGCCGGCGTGGTCAACATCATCACCAAGCGCGATTTCCAGGGCGACAGCCTGCGCGTGCGCGCCGGCACCACCACCCGCGGCGGCGGCGATAGCGGGCAACTGCAGTGGAGCGGCGGGCGCCGCGGCGACGGCTGGAGCGTCACCTACGCCTTCGAGCGGCTGGATCGCGAACCCATCGTCGCCCGCCAACGCGGCTTCATGGATTCCTACGACGACCATCCGGCCAACAAGGCCGATCCCAGCTCGCCCAACGTGTCGATCTCCGGCGTGTATCTGCGCCGCGGCACCACCTATCTGTGGCCGCAGGCGGGCGCGCTGTCGACCTCGCCGCAGGCGCTGGCCGCGGCCTGCGCCGCGACCAATCCGGCGTTCCGTCCGTACCGCACCAGCGACAGCCTGCCCGCAGCCAACCGCTGCGGCGCGTTCGACTACTACGCCGGGCGCTCGGTGCAGAACGGCTACGGCAAGACCTCGGCCTACCTGGCCGGCGATGCCGAACTCGGCCACGACGTGGTCGCCTATGCGCAACTGCTGGCCAACCGCGCGCAGGACAAGAGTTCCAGCCAGACCCACTACTACATCGGCGAAGGCGCGTTCACCGCCTACGATCCAGACCTGGGGCTGGTCACCGCGCAGCGCATCTTCCTGCCGGACGAGGTCGGCGACATCAAGACCATCGACTACGACGAGCGCAGCTGGAACCTCAACGCCGGCGTGCGCGGCAAGGCCTTCGATGGGCGCTTCGACTGGGATGCCAGCGTGTCGCTGTCGCGCTACGACATCACCACGCGGCGCCCGCGCTTCCTCACCAATGCGGTGCGCGATTACTACTTCGGGCCGGTGCTGGGCTATCGGCCGGACGGCACCGAAATCCGCCGTGTGCGCCCGGATCGGTTGTTCGCGCCCGGTAGCCCGGCGTTGTACCAGCAGCTCACCACCGAGGTGGTCAGCCGCGGCGAATCGGCCACCGACCAGGCCCAGTTCGTGGTCAGCGGCGACCTGTTCGAGCTGCCGGCGGGCATGGTGCAGATCGCCACCGTGCTGGAAGCGGCGCGGCAGACCTACGACCTGCAGCCCGATCCGCGCACCACCGTCGACTACACCGGCAGCGAGCGCATCTACAACCTCACCCAGACGCCGGGTGGCGGCCCGCGCAAGCGTTACGCCGCCGGGCTGGAGCTGCGCGTGCCGATCGCCAGCCGGCTCAGCGCCACCCTGGCCGCGCGCTACGACGCCTACGACGACATCACCGCGGTCGATGGCGCGGCGACCTGGCAGGCCGGCCTGGAGTGGCGCCCGTTCGACACCCTGCTGCTGCGCGGCAGCCACGCCACCAGCTTCCGCGCGCCGGACCTGCTGTGGATCTACGCCGGCACCAGCGCCAACAATCCCACCGTGGTCGACGAATACCTGTGCCGCCGCGACGGTCTGGATCCGTTGTCGGCGGCCTGCGCGAGCGCGCACGAGTATCAGACCTTCTCCACCCAGGCCTCCAACCCGCTGCTGCGCGAGGAGACCGGCAAGTCGACCACGCTCGGCGCGGTGTGGGATGCGCTGCCGGCGCTGTCGTTGAGCGTCGATTACTACCGCATCGAACTCAAGGGCCGTGTCGAAGCCATCTCCAGCGAAACCCTGTTGGAGAACAACGCCAACTGCCTGCTCGGCCGCGACCGCGCCGGCGCCGCGGTGGACACCGCCTCGGCGGCCTGCCGCTTCTACCTGGACGCGGTGACGCGCAGCCCCGGCACCGACCTGACCAGCGAAGGCCAGATCACCGCGTTCAAGACCTTCCCCATCAACCAGTCGCTGATGCGCACCGACGGCATCGACGCCAGCCTGCGCTACGACCTCGACCTTGGCGCCTGGGGCACGCTCGGCCTGCAGGGTGGCCTGACCCGGGTGCTGCGGATGGAGGTGGCGCAGTTCGCCGGCGCGCGCCCGGTGGACGTGATGAACGACGTCGACTACCTGGCGTTCCGCACGCGCAGCAACTGGCGTGCGAACTGGAGCCGCGGCGACTGGTCGGCCAGCGTGTACGGCTACCGCTACGGCTCGCGGCCCGACTACGCCGAGCGCGGCCGCGTGGCACCCTACCTGGTGTGGAACCTCGACCTCGCCAAGCAGATCACCGACAAGGCGACCATCGGCCTGAGCGTGCTCAACGTGTTCGACGCGCTGCACCCGCGCGACGACACCTACACCACCTGGCCGTACTTCCCGCGGGTGTACAGCGCGATCGGCCGGCAGTGGTACGTCAACTTCAACTACCGCTTCTGAGTGCGCGCCGGTGAGCGTCGGCGCGTCCCTGCACGACGTCGCCGCGCCGATTGCGTACGCTTGTGCGTCGCCGACCAGGAAGTGTCCATGACCCGTGTTCCCGTGCCGTCCCTGTCCGCCGTGCGCCGGCTGTTGCTGCTGGCCACGCTCGCGTTGCTTGGGGCCTGCGCGCACGCGCCGCAGCGCAATCCGCTGGCCACCTGGGTGCCGTCGCCGAACTACGACGCGCGCCGGCCGATCCTGATCGTCATCCATTACACCGACCAGCACTCGGTGCAGCAGAGCCTGGACACGCTGCGCTCGCACAACAGCAAGGGCAAGGTCAGCGCCCACTACCTGATCGGCCGCGACGGCACGCGCTACCAACTGGTCGCCGACCAGGACCGCGCCTGGCACGGCGGCGCCGGGCGCTGGGGCAGCATCACCGACATCAACTCCGCCTCGATCGGCATCGAACTGGACAACGACGGCAAGACCCCGTTCGCACCGCAACAGATCGACAGCCTGCTGGTGCTGCTCGAGGATCTGTGCACGCGCCTGCGCATCCCGCGCACCCAGGTGGTCGGCCACGAGGACTTCGCGCCCTCGCGCAAGGTCGACCCGGGCCCGCTGTTCCCGTGGAAGCGACTGGCCGAGGCCGGCTTCGGCCGCTGGCCGGCCGCCGACACGCCGCCGGCGCCCCCCGGCTTCGATCCGTGGCAGGCGCTGGCGCTGATCGGCTATCCGGTCGACGACCGGGCGGCGACCCTGCGCGCCTTCCACCACCACTACCGCGGCAACGACGCCACTGCCTTCGACGATGAAGACCTGCGCATCCTGTACGCGCTGACCCAGCCGCTGCTGGCGC
>NZ_AQOI01000280.1:0-5988 GCF_000364665.1 Xanthomonas sp. SHU 199 | reverse complement strand
CCCGCCGCTTCTTCGCCCTGGCGCAGCCGCCGCGTGCGCGCAGCGCTGCCGGCCGAACGCGCGCCGCGGGCGAGGACGGCCAGGCCGCGCGCGCCAACGATCATGTCGGTTCCGATCCGCGCATGCTGCACAACCTGGACAATGCGCTGAAGCTGGCCAAGCACCGCGTGTCGATCCTGCTGTGCGGCGCCACCGGCACCGGCAAGGAGGAGTTCGCCAAGGCGGTGCACCGCAGCTCGCCCTGGGCCGACCGCCCGTTCGTGGCGGTGAACTGTGCGGCGATCCCGGAAGCGCTGATCGAGAGCGAGCTGTTCGGCTATGCGCGCGGCGCCTTCACCGATGCCGCGCGCGAAGGACGCCACGGCAAGCTGTTGCAGGCCAGCGGGGGCACCCTGTTCCTGGACGAGATCGGCGACATGCCGCTGCCGCTGCAGACGCGCCTGCTGCGGGTGCTGGAGGAACAGAGCGTGACCCCGCTGGGCAGCGACCGCGCCGTGCCGCTGGAACTGCACGTGATCAGCGCCAGCCACCGCGACCTGGCGCAGATGGTCGGCAGCGGCGGCTTCCGCGAAGACCTGTACTACCGCCTCAACGGCGTGGTGCTGCACCTGCCGCCACTGCGCGAGCGCAGCGACAAGGCCGAACTGATCCGCACCCTGCTGCGCGAGGAAAGCGGCGAGCAGACGGTGCGCATCAGCGAGGACGCCCTGCACAAGCTGCTCAGCTATGCCTGGCCCGGCAACCTGCGGCAGCTGCGCAACGTGCTGCGTACCGCGGCGGTGCTGTGCGCCGATGGCGTCATCCGCATCCCCAACCTGCCGCAGGAAATCGTCGATGCCGACAGCAGCCCGTGCCTGCTCGGCGACGACGCGCATGCCGGCGACGGCATGCCCGGCCGCGTCGCCCTGGACAGTGCCGAGCGCAGCGTGCTGCAGCAGCAGTTGGAGCGTCACCGCTGGAACGTCAGCCGCACCGCCGATGCGCTGGGCATCAGCCGCAATACGTTGTATCGCAAGCTGCGCAAGCACGGGTTGGCGACGGCTTGAGTGGCGGCGGCATCGCGATTCAATGGAGTTGCTGCGCGTCGCGAATGAAGCCTCGCCTGTCGCGTCTTGCCATTCGGTAGCGGCGTGAGTGCTGTGGGGTATTGGCGTCCCAACCGTTGAGGCCGCTGGAGGATGCCGGGCTTCGATGTCGCGGCTGAAGCAGCTCCCACAACATCCGTTTTTACGACAACAGCTTGCGGGCCGCTGAGATCGCACACTGCGGAAGGGACTTCAGTCCCGACTGCGGACGGAGCCGGATAGGTTCCGTCCGAGGTCGCGGCTGACACCGCTCCTGCAGGAAGCCCTGCGCCGGTGACCAAGCGCGGACCCAGGCAGGAGCGGCGTCAGCCGCGCCAGTCGCCCGCGCCGACTGGCGTGCAGCCGTGTTGGACACGGCGGATGGCACGCGCCGAGCGGTGCCACCACACGAACCGCAAACCGCCCGCTAGAAACGCCAGCGCAAACCGACCTGGTATTGCCGCGGGGCGCCGGGGGCGACAAAGCGCGAGGGGCCGTCCTCGACCGCAGCGTCCTGCGGGCGTGCCAGGGCGCCGCCCGGGAACAGGTCCTCGGCGATCGCCGCATACGTCTCGTAGCGGCGGTCGAACACGTTGTTGACCCGCAGGTACAACGACAGGCCTTCGGCGAGCTCCCAGGTGCCGTGCAGGTCGAGCAAGGCGTAGCCGCCGGTGGACAGGTCGTGGCGCGCCGGCGCCTCGCCTTCCTCGGGGTCTTCGACCAGGCCGTCCTCGTTGCCGCTGGCCACGCGCCGCGACACCGCGCGCAAGTCGGCCCCCAGCGTCAGCTGCGCCAGCGCCTGCCAGTCCACGCCCAGCTTCAGCGTGTTGCGCGGCAGGCCGGCGATGCGCGTGCCCGGCCGCAAGGTCACCGTGCGCTCGCCGGAGAGCAGTTCGCCGGTGCTGCGGTAGGTGGCGTCCAGGTAGCTGTAGCCGGCGAACCAGCGCAGCGCGCCGTGGCTGCCGCGGTAGCTGAGGTCGGCGCCCTGATAGCGGGTGCGGTCGACGTTGTCGAAATAGCCCTGCTGGGAATTGGGTGCGCGCAGGAACAGGATGTCGTCGCGGTTGTCGGCGCGGTACAGCGAGGCGTTCAGCGTCTGCGCCGGCGTCGGGTTCCAGCGCAGGCCGAGCTCGTAGGTGCGCGAGACGATCTGCTCCAGGCGCGGGTCGGCCTGCAGCCCGGTCGGCAACCGGCACGGCTGTTCCGGGTCGGCGCAGCCGAGTTCGATCGCGGTCGGCGCGCGGCTGTTCTGCGAGGCCGAGGCGAACGCGGTGAAGCCGTCGCCCAGGCGCTGGGTGATGCCCAGCGAGGGATTGGCCTTGGCGAACACGAAGCGCTCGCGCGGCAGCACGCCGTCGTCGGCGGTGGACAGGGTGTTGGCGACGGCGACGCGGTTCCAGCGCAGCGCGGCATTGAGGTGGGTGGCCTCGCTCAGCTCCCAGGTATCGGCGGCGAACAGGCCCAGGGTGCTGCTGCGCCCGTCGACGCCGGAGAAGAACTCCCGATCCTCGTCCGGATCGGCGACCACCGAGCGATCGTCCTGCACGAACGCCTCCTGCTCGTACTGGCGGTAGCGCACGCGGTTGCGGTCGTAGGTGGCGCCGATGCTCAGCGCGTGCGCGCCGGCCTGGTGGCTGAGGTTCAGTGCCACGCCCTCGGCGTGCTGGCGCATCTGCGTGGTGTTGAGCACGCCGCTGTGCAGCGCGTCGGCATCGGCGCGCGACACCGTGCAGCCGGCGTCCAGCGGCGTGCCGTCGGCGGCGTAGCCGTCGGCGCAATCGTCGACGAATTCCTCGTAGTCGTCGTTGATGTCGCCGTTGACGGTGTCGCGCCGCCCCTGGCGGTAGTAGGCGAGCAGGTGCAATGCGGTGCGCTCGTCGAAGCGATGGTCGAACTGTCCGGTGAGCAGCGTGTTGCGGTTGCGGGTCAGGTCCGGCGAGGTGTAGACCGCGGCGCGGTCGGCTTCGTACAGTCCCGGCTCCGTGCCCTCGTCGGTGTAGCGATAGCTCGGCAGCAGGCCATTGCCGACCAGGCGGCTGCGCCCGTGCAGCAGCGACACGTCCCAGTCGGTGCGCTCGCCCTGCCGCCCGAACTTGCCGAATACGGTGCCCAAGCGGCCGGCGGAGGCGTCGCGCCAGCCGTTCTCGTCGAAACCGGTGGCCGCGACGAAGGCATGCAGGCCGTCGGTACCGGCGTAGCCGTAGGACGCATCCAGGCGCTTGCGCGCGCCGCTGCCCACCGACAGGTCGGCGCGCAGGCCCGGCGCGGTCAGGCCGGACTGGGTGGTGAAGGCCAGCGCGCCACCCAGCGTGTTGGGACCGAACAGCGGGTTGGAACCCGGCATCAGCGCCACGCTGCGGATCGCCGCCTCCGGCATCATGTCCCAGCTGACGATGTCGCCGAACGGCTCGTTCATGCGCACACCGTCCAGGTACACCGACACGCCCTGCGAGGCGCCCGGCAAGGCCGAGGCACGGAAACCGCGGAAGGTCAGGTCGGTCTGGAACGGGCTGCCCTGCACCTCGTTGGTGTCCACGCCGTTCATTTCGCGCAGCAGGAAGTCGGTGAGGTTGCCGGCCTGGCTGCGTGCGATGTCGTCGGCATTGGCGGTCTGCACCGTGTACGGCAGCAGGTCGGCATCGATCAGCGTGCCGGGGATCGGCGTGGCGGTGACCTCGACCCGGTCCAGCGCGGTGATCTGCGCATCGTCGGCATTGACCGTGGTCTGCGCGTGCGCCGGTGCGGCGAGCAGGCCGATGGCGGTGGCGACGGCCAGCGCGAGCAGGCTCGGCGGCGGAGTATGCGGTCCTGGGGTGTGGGTCATGCCGGTTCCTTGAGGGCTCAGTAGAGAACGATCGATTTGATGCCGCGGCCGGCGCGCATCGCCTCGAAGCCGCGGTTGATGTGGTCAAACGGCAGGGTTTCGCTGATCAGTTCGTCGATGCGGATCTCCCCGGCCAGGTAGCGCTCGGCATAGGCCGGCAGCTCGCTGCGGCCCTTGACCCCGCCGAACGCGCTGCCGCGCCAGGCGCGGCCGGTGACCAGTTGCAGCGGCCGCGTGCTGATCTCCTGCGCGCTCGGCGCCACGCCGAGGATGATGCTTTCGCCCCAGCCCTTGTGGCAGCACTCCAGCGCCGCGCGCATGGCGCGCACGTCGCCGACGCAGGCGAAGCTGTGGTCGGCGCCGCCGTCGGTGAGGTCGACGATGACCTGCTGCACCGGCGCGCCGAAATCCTTCGGATCCAGGCAGTCGGTGGCGCCCAGCGCGCGCGCCAGCGGGAACTTGTCGCGGTTGATGTCGACCACGATGATGCGCTCGGCGCGCGCCATCACCGCGCCCTGCACCACCGACAGGCCGATGCCGCCGAGTCCGAACACCGCCACGCTCTCGCCCGGACGCACCCGCGCGGTGTTGAGCACGGCGCCGATGCCGGTGGTGACCGTGCAGCCGAGCAGACAGGCCTTGTCCAGCGGCGCGGCCGGATGGATCCGGGCCACCGCGATCTCCGGCAGCACGGTGTACTCGGCGAAGGTGCTGGTGCCCATGTAGTGCAGCAGCGGGCGCCCGTGCAGCGAGAAGCGGCTGCTGCCGTCGGGCATCAGCCCGCGATCCTGGGTGCTTCGGATCGCCTGACACAGGTTGGTGCGGTTGGAACGGCAGTACTTGCACACGCCGCACTCGGGCATGTACAGCGGGATCACGTGATCGCCCGGGCGCACGCTGGTGACGCCGACGCCGACCTCCTCGACCACGCCGGCGCCTTCCTGGCCCAGGATCACCGGGAATGCCGCATCGGCATCGGCACCGGACAGGGCGATGTCGTCGCCGTGGCAGATGCCGCTGGCGACCATGCGCACCAGCACTTCGCCGGCCTTGGGCGGCTGCAGATCCACCTCTTCGATGGCCAGCGGCTGGTTCGCCGCCCAGGCGACCGCGGCTCGCGTCTTCATTCCGGCTCTCCCCGCCTCCCGTCGCGACGCCCGAGAGCGCCGCTCGCCTCACCTCACTGCGCCACGATCACACCCCATGGCATCTCGCCCACCGCGATCTGCTTGATCTCCTTCATCGCCGCCGTGTCGATGACACTGACGCTGTCGGAACGGCCATTGGCCACGTACAACTTTTTGCCGTCCGGGCTCAGCGCCGGGTTCCAGGGCCGCTGCCCCACCGGGATCTCCGCCAACGCACGGCGCGCGGCCGGATCGATCACGCTGACCGTGCCGGCGCCATTGGACGCGTACACGCGGCTGCCGTCGCGGGCGATGGCGATGCCGGCGGTACGCTGCCCGGCCGGAATGCTGGCCACGCGCGCGCGCGCCGCCAGGTCGATCACGTCGACCACGTTGGCCGCTTCTTGCGCCACATAGACCGTCTTGCCGTCGGGCGCGAACGCCATGCCGCGCGGATGCCCGCTGGTGGCGATCACGCCGGTGGACGCGCCGGCCTTCAGGTCGATCACGTCCAGGTCGTTGGAGCCTTCGTTGCTGGTCAGCAGCAGCGCGCCATCCGGCGTGTAGACGCAGTGTTCCGGCGCCTGCCCGCGAGTGGCGATGTGCGCGCCGATGGTGAAGCTGGCCGGGTCGATCAGCATCACCTGGTTCTGCCCCTCCACGCACACCGCCAGTTGGCGGCCGTCCGGCGACGCGGCGACGCCTTCGGCGTTCTCGCCGATGTCGACGCTGCGCAGCACGCGGTCCTGCACGGTATCCAGGTCCAGCAGGCGATGGCCCTGCGCGTCGATGACGTACAGATGCCCGGGCGGCCCCGGCACCACCTGCTGCAGGCGCTTGCCGAGCTGGCCCTGCGCCGACAGCGTCCGCACCACGCGGTCGCTGCCGGTGTCGATCACCGAGATGGTGCCGCTGCGCTGGTTCGGGACGTAGGCCAGCGCCGCGGTCGCGGCCGCAGGCGCTGGCGCGGCCG
>NZ_AQOI01000279.1:0-2115 GCF_000364665.1 Xanthomonas sp. SHU 199 | reverse complement strand
CGGGGGCAACGGCAGGCGGGGCCTGGGTGGCGGCATCCACGGCCGCATCCTGTGCGGTGTCCGCCGCTTCCTCGGCATCGTCGGAGGCGCGCTCGGCGTCGTCGGATGCGCTCTTGGCGGTGGTGGCGTTGATCAGGCTGGAGACCGCGCTGAGCATCTGCAGCCAGCGCGCGCCGCCGAGCTTGCCGACCACGGCCGCCGGTTCGGCGCGACCGACAAGGAAGCCGGTGCCGAGGCCGACGATCACGATCCGCCACGGCGTCCAGCCTTCGCGCCAGACCTGCTGCAGGGTCGTCCAGTGCGTGCGCACCTGCTCCTGGCGTCCTTCCAGCACCGATTCGGCGCGGGCGATGCGGTGCTGCAATTGCCGCAGGGTCATGGCGTGGCCTCGCGCTTGGCGACATCCTCGTCGCCGTCCTCGTCGTCGCCGCCGATGCCCAGCTTGGCCAACTGGCGGCGGGTGGCGTCGAGCTTGCTCATGTCGAAGTAGCGCAGCGCCTGCCAGGCCCCGAGCGCGGTGACCACCAGGCTGAAGGCCGCGGTCGCCGAGATCGACGCCAGCCACGACCAGCCCATGCGCTGCAGCAGGGCGATCATCGCGCCCATCAGCAGCATCCAGGCCGACGCGCCGAACGCCACCGACACGGTCAGCCACACCAGCGCCCGCGCCAGGGCGGCACGGGCCAGGGCGAAGTCCGCGGCCACCAGCTTGCGCAGCGCGCGGCCGGTGTCCAGGGTGGCATTGAGTCCTTCGCGCCCGGCCGTGCCAAGCGCGCGGAAGGATTCCTCCAGCGACGGTGCGGCCGCGGCGTCCGCCGCGGCGCCGTCGGTGCGGGCCTGCTCCTCGCTCACGCGCGGCTTACTTGTCGCCGCCGCTGCGCGCCAGCTTGGCGATGATCCAGCCGGTGGCGAAGGCCACGCCGAACGAGGCCAGCGGACGCTCGCGGATCAGCTCGGCGGCGCTGTCGATCAGGTCGCGGCCCTTGTCCAGCAGCACGTCCACCTGCTCCTTCGCCGCCGCACCGCCGAACTCGGCCGCCGCCAACCCGGACAGCGCGCTGTCGGACAGCTCGGCCTTGACGTTGGCCTTGCCCAGCTTCAGTTCTTCGCCGGCGGCACCGGCAGCGCCCTTGATCGCGTCGCCGGCGTAGCTGGCCGCGGACTTCAGGTGCGCGCCGGCTTCGCTCAGGTTGTCCTTGAGATTCTCGGTATTGGTCGGGCTGGCATTCATGGGCATGTCTCCTCTGGGGTTTGGGGGCCTGCCGTCCGCCATCGCGGACGCTGCGCAGAACGGGGCGACACCAATACCATCGGCGGGGTGTACGGGGTGTTAGCTCGTCGCCGCAGGCAGTGCGCCATAGTGTCGGCGCTCGCTCGCGATCGGCCAAGTCCCGGAGGAACCGCAATGCACGCGTACTGCAACCGGAGCGGCCATGCCGGGGTGGTCGCCTACGACAGCGGCCCGGACTGGATCGCGCTGCGCTTCGCTGACGGCGCCACCTATCGCTACGACCGCCAGCATCCTGGCCTGCTCCAGGTCATGGAGATGCAGCGCCTGGCCGCCGCCGGGCGCGGTCTCACCACCTACTTGAACCAGCACGTGCGCGACGATTACGCCGCGCGCCTGGACTGAGCGTGCCGGCTCACTGCATGACCAGGTCGGCCTGCGCGCCGCCACGCACCACGCGCAGCACCAGTTGCGCCGGCTTGCGCGCGAAATTGGCGCGGTAGCTGGCCAGGTCGGCGAATTCGCCGACCGAGGCGGCCACCACGATGTCGCCGCTGGCCAGGCCGTTGCGTGCCGCACGGCTGCCGCGCGCCACGTTGCCGATCAGCACGCCGGAGATGCCGGACTGGCGCAGCGATTCGGGCAGGTCGGCGAAGGTGGCGCCGCTCAGCCGCGGATCCAGCGACTCGCCGCTGATCGCGCGCGGCTGTTCCTTGAGCGTGGCCTTGAGCTGCAGCGGCTTGCCGTCGCGGCGCACGTCCAGGGTCACCGTGCTGCCCACCGGCTGCAGGCCTTCGTAGTTGTGCAGCGCCTCGGCACTGTCCAGGCGCTCGCCGTTGGCGCCGGTAATCACGTCGCCCGGCTGCAGCCCGGCGGCCGCGGCCGCC
>NZ_AQOI01000278.1:0-3758 GCF_000364665.1 Xanthomonas sp. SHU 199 | reverse complement strand
CGTGACTGATGGCACACCGCGCGGCGCCGCGTGGGCGGCCGGCCTCGCGCACGGCCCGCGCGGGCGAAGGGCCGTGCGGGTGGCGTCAGGGACGCGGCGGCGCGCTCAGCGCGCGGCGCAGAACCCGAACTCGGCAGTGGCGCCGGGGGCCAGGGTCTTGTTCCAGTCGACGCCGCTGGCGCTGAGCGTGGTCCCCGACTGGGTCCAGGTGGCGTTCCACAGGTTGTTGACCGTGCCGCTGATCGACAGGGTGACGCTCCAGTCGCCGCTGCTGCCGCCGGTGTTGGTCACCTGCACGCGGTTGCAGTAGCCGGCGTTCCAGTCGCTGTCGACCAGCACCTTGGTGCTGAAGCTGCTGCCGGACGGCGGCGGCGTGGGCGTTCCGCCGCCGCCGTTGCCACCACCACCGCCTCCACCATTGCCACCGCCGTTACCACCGCCGTTGCCGCCGCCACCGCCCGTGCTGCTGCCGTCGCCGTCCCACAGCTTCTTCAGCAGGGTCACCTTGTCGGTGCGCACCGTGCTCCAGTCGTCGTTGAGGATGCCGCCGGTGTCGCCGCTGTTCGGATTCCACGACCAGTAGAAGCCGCTGTGGATGCCCTTGCCGATCAGGTAGTCGACCAGTGCGTTCTGCCACTGCACGTCCAGCGGGTTGCCCTGGCCGTACTTGCCGCCGAACTCGCCCAGCAGCAGCGCGTGGCCGGCCTGGGCGAACTGGCCGAAGTGCTGCTCCCAGATCGCCGGCATGTTGGCCGGGAAATTGGACGCGCTGAAGTACGGCTGCATGTAGACGTCCGGTCCGTACACGTGCGGGGCGAGCAGCAGGCGGTTGGCCGGGATGGCCAGCGGGGTGCAGGCCAGCGGTTCCAGGTTCTCGCCCCAGAAGTGGGCGGTGTCGCTGGAGCAGGTGGACGTGTTGGAAATGCCTTCGACCACGATCAGCCAGTTCGGCGCCGCGTTCAGCACCACCGCCGACGCGCGTTCGGCGGCCTTGTTCCAGTCTGTGGCGGCATTGCCGCTGCCCCAGGTGGCGGCGCCGTGCGGCTCGTTCTTCAGATCCAGGCCGATCACCCCCGGCACCGACGCGTAGCGCTTGGCGACGAAGCTCAGATCATTCAGCCATTGCTGCTCGCTGTAGCTGCCGGTGTACCAGAGTTCGGAGATCGCGTTGCAGTCCGGGGTGTGGTGGTCGAGCAGCACATACATGCCGCGGCTGCTGAGTTCGTTGATCACCTTGTCGAGCAGCTGCAGCGAGTTCAGGCCCTGCAGGTCCGGATTGCGGCTGTAGTCGATGCTGCCGGGCGAGACCGCCTGCAGCGTCTGCGGGCAGAACGGCAGGCGCACGGCGTTGAAGCCCAGGCCCTGCATCTGCGTGATCATGTCCTTCCAGTTGCGCGCCCACAGGCCGTGCACGGTGTGCTGCGAGGTCTCGAAACCGAACCAGTTGACGCCGCGCAATTGCACGGCGTTGCCGGCGTCGTCCACCACCTTGCCCTGGTCGATGGCATAGCTCCAGGCCGAGCCGCTGGCGACCACGAGCGCCGCGGCCAGCAGGCAGCGGGTAATGCGGGAATGCAGGGATCGGTTCATCGCGATGCTCCGAGGGTGGCCGGTGCGGAGTGCGCCTGCCAAGGGGGCGGATACTGGGCGGCGATGATCGGCAGTGTCCGCCATGGCGGCCGTGACTGCCGTTGCAGAAGACGGGCTTGTCCACGGATTGCGCGCAGGCGCTGTGGTGATGTCCACGGGCGCGCCGTCGCCTGGTGAAAACGCCAACGGCAGCGTCGTGGGACGCTGCCGTTGAGGTTGGGCCCCGCGCGCTGCGCGGGGCGATGGCGCCGTCTTCAGCGGGCGGCGCAGAACCCGAACTCGGCGGTGGCGCCGGGGGCCAGGGTCTTGTTCCAG
Source organism: Xanthomonas sp. SHU 199 (assembly GCF_000364665.1). Taxonomy (NCBI): domain Bacteria; kingdom Pseudomonadati; phylum Pseudomonadota; class Gammaproteobacteria; order Lysobacterales; family Lysobacteraceae; genus Xanthomonas; species Xanthomonas sp. SHU 199. The sequence continues at coordinate 1,853 of NZ_AQOI01000278.1, read as the reverse complement.
TCCACGCCGCTGGCGCTGAGGGTGGTGCCCGACTGCTTCCAGGTGGCGTTCCACAGGTTGTTGACGGTGCCGCTGATGGACAGGGTGATCGCCCAGTTGCCGGTGGCGCTGCCGCTGTTGGTCACCTGCACGCGTTCGCAGTAGCCGGCGTTCCAGTCGCTGTCGACGATGACCTTGGTGCTGAAGCTGGCGCTGCCCGGGGCCGGGGTCGGCGTGGGGGTCGGGGTCGGGGTCGGGGTCGGCTCCGGGGTGGGGGTCGGAGTGGGCGTCGGCGTCGGCGTGGTGCCGCTGGTGTCGCCCCACAGCCGCTTGAGCCCGGTCATCTTCTCGGTGCGCACGGTGGTCCAGTCGTCGTCGAGCACGCCGCCGGTGTCGCGGCTGTTCGGGTTCCATGCCCAGTAGAAGCCGCTGCGGATGTTCTTCTTGATCAGGTAGTCGATCAGCGCCTTCTGCAGGATCGGGTCCTGCGCCTGGTTGCGGCCTTCGTTGCCACCGAACTCACCGATCATCATGGTGTAACCGAGCTGGGTCAGCTGGCCGAACTGGCGCTCCCAGATCGCCGGCATGTTGGCCGGGAAGCTGCTGTCGCCGAAGTAGGGCTGCCAGTTCACGTCCGGGCCGTACACGTGCGGCGACAGCAGCAGGCGGTTGGCCGGCACGTTGAGCTTGGTGCAGGTCAGCGGTTCCAGATTGCCGCCCCACCAGTAGCCGTAGCTGCTGGAGCAGGTCGGGTTGTCGGTGATGCCCTCGACCACGATCAGCCACTTCGGCGCCACCTTCAGCACCGCCGCCGAGGCGCGCTCGACCGCCTTGTTCCAGTCGGTCTTGAGGTTGCCGGTGCCCCAGGTGTTGCGGCCGTTCGGCTCGTTCTTCAGGTCGATGCCGATCACGCCCGGCACCGACGCGTAGCGCTTGGCCACGAACGTCAGATCGCTGAGCCACTGCTGCTCGCTGTAGGAGTCGGTGTACCAGAGTTCGGAGATGCCCTGGCAATCGGGCGAGTGGTGGTCCAGCAGCACGTACATGCCGCGGCTGCTCAACTCGTTGACCACCTTGTCCAGCACCTGCAGCGAATTGAGGCCCTGCAGGTCCGGGTTGCGGCCGTAGTCGATGCTGGTCGGCGCGACGCCGCGCAGGGTCTGCGGGCAGAACGGCAGGCGCACGGCGTTGAAGCCCAGGCCCTGCATCTGCGTGATCATGTCCTTCCAGTTGCGCGCCCACAGGCCATGCACGGTGTGCGCGCTGCCTTCGAAGCCGAACCAGTTGACGCCACGCAGCTGCACCGCGTTGCCGCGGTCGTCCACCACCGTGCCTTTGCTGACGGCGTAACTCCAGGCCGAACCGCTGGCGGCCAGCAGCGCGGCGGCCAGCACGCAACGGGTGATGCGGGTGAGAGGGGACATCGACATCTCTGCAGGTCTCCGGAAGCGGGCCGGCCCCGCAGTCGGAGCGGCCCAGGTGAGGGTAGGGGCAACGGACGCCGCGCCCGGCTCGGGTGGAAGCCGGGAGGGGCACGCGGATCGGCGTGGCCACCGGATCGGCGCGGCCCCGTGATGCGCGAGCGCGGCATTAGAGCATGTTCAGATTCGTATTTGAGCGGTTTATCACAATAAATTTTTGCGACAGCGCACGTCTGGCGGGTGCCCGGCCCTCGCCGGTCCCGCGGCCGCCTCGCTACACTCGGCCGCTCATGCCTGCCGAGAGGGATCTTCGTGCAACGTCCAAACCTGTCCTTCGCGGTGCAGTGGCCCCAGTGGCGCCCCGATTCCGCCATCCGCGCGCGCCGCGGCGCCGGCGCAGCGCGGCGCGCGTGAGTCGGGAACCGCTACCGCCGTCCGCAGCGCCGGCGCCTG
>NZ_AQOI01000277.1:0-2169 GCF_000364665.1 Xanthomonas sp. SHU 199 | reverse complement strand
TGCAGGCGGCCGCCGACCCGGCGCGCGAGCGCCTGGCCCTGTAGGTGCGCGGCACCCGCCTGGACATGCAGCGCGCCGATGCCGGCGGCGCCACCGGCGCACGCTACGCCGACGCCCTGGGCAATACCTTCTGGCAGTCGCAGCCGGACCAGGCCACGCTGACCCTGGCCGGCCTGGGCGAGACCCTCAAGTGCGTCCGCCACGACAGCGGCATGATCGGCTGAAGACCGGCGCGGGCGCGGCCGCCGCCAAAAACCCGGCACAGTTCACACCTTCAGAATGGCGCGGCGGGGCCGACATCTAGAGCGTCCCCGCTTCGGCCCGCAGGCTGCCCCGCCATGCTCATCATCGTTGGCTTCATCGTCGTCATCATCAGCGTGGTCGGCGGCTACGTGCTGTCGCACGGCAAACTCGGCGCGCTGTGGCAGCCCTACGAGCTGATGATCATCGGTGGCGCGGCGCTGGGCGCGTTCCTGGTCAGCACCCCGGGCAAGATCGTCAAGGCGACGCTCTCCGGCGTGCTGGGCGTGTTCAAGGGCCCGCAGTACAAGGCCGACGACTACCGCAGCACCCTGACCCTGATCTACGAACTGCTGAACAAGGCGCGCCGCGACGGCTTCATGGCCCTGGAAGACCACGTCGAGCGTCCGGCCGACAGCGCGATCTTCGGCAACTACCCGAAGGTGCTGGCCGACCACCACCTGCTCGACTTCATCACCGACTGCCTGCGCCTGATGATCGGCAGCAACATCGAGCCGCACGAACTGGAACCGCTGCTGGAGCTGGAGCTGGAGAAGCACCACCACGAGGCGATGGCGCCGGCGCATGCGCTGAGCAAGGTGTCCGACGGCCTGCCCGGTTTCGGCATCGTCGCCGCGGTGCTGGGCATCGTCATCACCATGGGCTCGATCGGCGGTCCGATCGAGGAGATCGGCCACCACGTCGGCGCGGCGCTGGTCGGCACCTTCCTCGGCATCCTGCTGGCCTACGGCTTCGTCGCGCCGCTGTCGGCGGCGATGGAAGCGCGCGCCGAGCAGGACAGCCGCATCTTCGAATCGGTGAAGACCGCGCTGCTGGCCTGCCTGCGCGGCTACAACCCGAAGATCGCCCTCGAATTCGCGCGCAAGACCCTGCCGACCGACGTGCGGCCGAGCTTCGCCGACTTCGAATCGCATCTGAAGACGATCAAGTAACGCGGTCATGGCCGAGACCAAATCCACCGTCGTCATCCGCCGGGTCAAGAAGGTCCAGGGCGGCGGCCACCACGGCGGCGCGTGGAAGGTGGCCTATGCCGACTTCGTGACCGCGATGATGGCGTTCTTCCTGGTGCTGTGGCTGGTGGCGGCCACCACCAAGGAACAGCGCGCGGCGATCGCCGAATACTTCCGCAATCCCAGCCCGCTGGCCGGCAAGAGCCCGGCGCCGAGCCCCGGCATGGCCGGCCCCGGCGGCGCCAGCACCTCGATGATCAAGCTCGGCGGCGCCGGCGAGATGCAGCGCGGCAACAACAAGGATCCGTTCGGCAGCAAGAGCCTGAAGGGCGACGACAGCAAGACCACGCAGCGCGAGAAGGAGAAGCAACGCCTGGAAACGCTGATGCAGGAGCTGAAGGAAGCCATCGACAAGAGCCAGGCGCTGGAACCGTTCAAGGACCAGCTGCTGCTGGACCTGACCCCGGACGGCCTGCGCATCCAGATCGTGGACAAGGAAAACCGGCCGATGTTCGACCTCGGCAGCGCGGTGCTCAAGCCCTACACCCGCGGCATCCTCCACGAGCTGTCCGGCTTCATCAACCAGGTGCCCAACCACATCAGCATCACCGGCCACACCGACGTCACCCAGTACAGCGGCAAGAACGGCTACAGCAACTGGGAACTGAGCGCGGACCGCGCCAATGCCGCGCGCCGCGAACTGGTCGCCGGCGGCATGGGCGAGGACAAGGTCTCGCGCGTGGTCGGGCTGTCCTCCTCGGTGCTGTTCGACAAGCAGGTGCCGAACAATCCGATCAACCGCCGCATCAGCATCGTGGTGATGACCAAGGATGCCGAGGACGCCGCCACCGCCGACGGCGACCACAGCGTCGCCCTGGGCACGGTGCAACCCGACGCCGACACCAAGGTGCCGGACCTGAGCGCCACGGCGGGGGACGCGGCCGCCGCGCCGGCCGCC
>NZ_AQOI01000276.1:0-4063 GCF_000364665.1 Xanthomonas sp. SHU 199 | reverse complement strand
TCGCGCCCGTCGCGACCGCCGATGCGCCGGCCGCTGCCGGGATCCCGGCGGCCGCGGCGCTGGCGGCGGTGCCGACCTTCCCCGCCCCGCAGAACGACGAACAATTGACGCAGCTGCGCGACGAACTGTCGCTGATGCGGCAGATGATCGAGCGCGAGATGAACCGCCTCACCGACGAGCGCCTGCGCGGCTCGCCGGTCCGCGCCCAGGCGCTGGAGCTGATGGACGACTACGGCTTCGACAGCGGCATCACCCGCGACGTGGTCATGCAGATCCCCGCCGACCTGGAGCTGCACCGCGGCCGCGGGCTGATGCTGGGCCTGCTGTCCAAGCGCCTGCCGATCGCCGCGCTGGACCCGCTCGAGGAAGGCGGCGTGATCGCCCTGATCGGCCCGACCGGCGCCGGCAAGACCACCACCATCGCCAAGCTGGCCTCGCGCTTCCTGGAGCGCCATGCCGCCCGCGACGTGGCCCTGGTCACCACCGACACCATCCGCGTCGGCGGCCGCGAACAGCTGCACAGCTACGGCCGCCAGCTCGGCATCGCCGTGCACGAGGCCGACAGCGACGCCGCGCTGCAGCAGTTGCTGGAGCGCCTGGCCGACTACAAGCTGGTGCTGATCGACACCGCCGGCATGGGCCAGCGCGACCGCGCCCTGGCCGCCCAGCTGCACTGGCTGCGCGCCTCGCGGGTGGTCCGATCCTTGCTGGTCCTCCCCGCCAACGCCCATTTCTCCGACCTGGACGAGGTGGTGCGCCGGTTCGCCGGCGCCGACCCACAGGGGGTCATCCTGACCAAGTTGGACGAGACCGGGCGGTTCGGCAGTGCCTTGTCGGTGGTCGTGGACCACCGCCTCCCCATCACCTGGGTGACCGATGGACAGCGTGTGCCGGACGACCTGCACCGCGCCAACGCCGCCAGCCTGGTATTGCGCCTTGAAGATTTGCGGCGCGCTGCCGATAAGCCCTGTACTCCGGAGCAGACCCATGCCGTCGCGTGACTACGTCAATCTGACCAATGCCTTCCCCCTGTCGGCGACGCGCAGCGAACCGCTGGGTCCGGTGCGCACCATCGCCGTGACCGGCGGCAAGGGCGGCGTGGGCAAGACCAACATCTCGGTGAACCTGTCCATGGCGCTGGCCGACATGGGCAAGCGCACCCTGCTGCTGGACGCCGACCTGGGCCTGGCCAACGTCGACGTGCTGCTCGGGCTGACCCCCAAGTTCACCGTGGCCGACCTGGTCGCCGGGCGCTGCACCCTGGAAGAGGTGCTGATCGACATGCCCAACGGGCTCATGGTGGTGCCCGCCGCCTCCGGCCGCCGCTACATGGCCGAGCTGCCGCCCGCCCAGCACGTCGGCCTGGTCAACGTGTTCTCCGAGCTGCAGCGCGAGCTGGACGTGATGATCGTCGACACCGCCGCCGGCATCACCGACAGCGTGCTGACCTTCTGCCAGGCCGCGCAGGACGCGGTGGTGGTGGTCTGCGACGAGCCGGCCTCGATCACCGACGCCTACGCCCTGATCAAGGTCCTCTCGCGCGAGCGCGGCGTGGACCGGGTGCAGATCGTCGCCAACATGGTCCGCGACCTCAACGAAGGCCGCCTGCTGTACGACAAGCTCAGCCGGGTCTGCGAGAAGTTCCTCGGCGACGTGTCGCTGAACTACCTGGGCTGCGTGCCGCAGGACGACTGGCTGCGACTGTCGGTGCAGCGCCAGCAGCCGGTGGTCAAGGCCTACCCGTCCAGCCCGTCGGCGCAGGCGATCTCCGAGATCGCCCGGCGCACCGCACGCTGGCAGGCGCCGACCGCCCCACGCGGCAACGTCGAGTTCTTCGTCGAGCGCATCATCCAGCGCGGGGTGGCCGCATGAACGCCGCCGCCCACTACCGCGCCGTCCAGCGCAACAGCGCCAACGACTACATCGCCCAGCACTCGGACCTGGTCCGGCGTATCGCCCACCACCTGGCCGCGCGCCTGCCGGCCAGCGTCGAGATCGACGACCTGATCCAGGCCGGCATGATCGGCCTGATCGAGGCCTCGCGCAGCTACGACGCCGAACAGGGCGCCTCGTTCGAGACCTACGCCTCGATCCGCATCCGCGGCGCGATGATCGACGAGATCCGCCGCGGCGACTGGGTGCCGCGCTCGGTGCACCGCCGCGCCCGCGACGCCGCCTCGGCGATCCGCAAGATCGAACAGAGCACCGGCCGCGCCGCCGCCGCCAACGAAGTGGCCGCGGCGATGGACATGCCGCTTCCCGAATACCTGCGTTTGATGGAAGATGCCGCCCGCGGCCAGGTGCTGAGCCTGGAGTCGCGCATCGAGGACCATGGCGAGCTGGATACCATCGCCAAGGGCGGACCAAATCCGCAGCAGATGCTCGAGCGCAGCGAATTCGGCCGCGAGCTGGGCAAGGCCATCGCGCAGTTGCCCGAACGCGAGCAGTTGGTGCTGTCGCTGTACTACGAGCAGGAATTGAACCTCAAGGAAATCGGCGCGGTGCTCGGGGTCAGCGAGTCGCGCGTGTGTCAGATCCATGGCCAGGCCACGGTACGGTTGCGCGGACGCCTGAAGGCGTTCGAGGTCGCCGATGCCGGTCTGGAAGACGAAGAATAGGAACCCTTAGGAGTCAGTGGTGAACAAGAACATGCGGATTTTGATCGTGGACGATTTCTCGACGATGCGACGCATCGTCAAGAATCTGCTCGGCGATCTGGGCTTCACCAATACCGCCGAGGCCGAAGACGGCAACAGCGCCCTGGCCGCGCTGCGCTCGGCGCCGTTCGAGTTCGTGGTCACCGACTGGAACATGCCGGGCATGACCGGCATCGATCTGCTGCGCAACATCCGCGCCGACGACAAGCTCAAGCACCTGCCGGTACTGATGGTCACCGCCGAGGCCAAGCGCGAGCAGATCATCGAGGCCGCGCAGTGCGGCGTGAACGGCTACATCATCAAGCCGTTCACCGCGCAGACGCTGCAGGAGAAGCTGGGCAAGATCTTCGAACGCCTGGGAGCGACCGCCTAAATGGAAGCCACCGCCGAACGTACCGCCCTGATCGAACGCCTGCAAGGCGCGCTGGACGCGCTGGAGAACGGCGACGAGGCCGGCTGGCGCAGGGAGATCGACACCCTCGCCGCCTGGCGCACGCGGCCGATGATGCAGGGCCTGAGCCGGCTCGCGCGCGATCTGGGGCAGGCGCTCGGCGAACTGCCGGTGGTGCCCAGCGAGGCCGGCGAGCTGGACGACGCCTGCTCGCGCCTGGACCACGTGGTGGAGATGACCGAACAGGCCAGCCACCGCACCCTGGACCTGGCCGAGGAATGCCGTGCGCTGGCCGACCAGCTCGCCGCCGGCGGCCTCAGCGGCGACCAGAGCGAGATCCTCGACAAGATCCGCCACAACCTCACCGAAATGGCCCTGGCGCAGAGCTTCCAGGACCTGACCGGGCAGATCATCCGTCGCGTCGCCGGCATCGTGCGCCGCGTGCACGAAGGCTTCGGCGCGCTGGGTCTGCCGCCGAAGGAAGAAAACAAGAAGGCCGACGGCAACCTGGCCGGCCCGGCCCTGCCCGGCCTGGACCGCCACGGCGTGTCGCAGCACGACGCCGACGACCTGCTCTCGGGCCTGGGACTGTAACGCTATGAGCGCCGTACCCGACGACATCGCTGCCGACTTCATCATCGAGGCCCAGGAGATCCTGGACCGGCTCGGCGAGCAGTTGGTGTCGCTGGAGCAGGCGCCCGAGGACAGCGGCCAGCTCAACGCCGTGTTCCGCGGCTTCCACACGCTCAAGGGCGGTGCCGGTTTCCTGGCGATCAACGCCATGGTCGAGCTGTGCCACGCGGCGGAGGAAACCCTGGGCATGGCCCGCGCCGGCCAGGCCACCCTGCAGGCGCGGCACTTCGACGCCGCGCAGCAGTCGCTGGACTACCTGCAGTCGATGCTCGATGCCTTCGGCAGCGGCCAGGAGCCGCCGCGCGCGCCGCCGGAGCTGATCGCGCAGTTCGACGCGCACGGCGACGACGCGCCGGCGCCGGCACCCGCGAAGAGCGCCGCG
>NZ_AQOI01000275.1:0-3314 GCF_000364665.1 Xanthomonas sp. SHU 199 | reverse complement strand
TGCCGCGACAATGCCGGCAGCCGCTACACGCCGCTGCGGCAGATCGCTCCGGACAACGTGGCGCAGCTGCGCATTGCCTGGACCTTCCGCACCGGCGACCTGCCGGACAAGCGCTGGGGCGCGGAAACCACGCCGCTGAAGATCGGCGACAGCCTGTACCTGTGCAGCGCACGCAACCAGATGATCGCGCTGGATGCGCGCAGCGGCCGCGAGCGCTGGCGCTACGATCCCAAGGTGGCGGACAAGGCGATCCCGTATACCGCCGCCTGCCGCGGCGTCAGCTATTACGCGGTGCCCGACGCTCAGGCTACGGCGTCGACGGCCTGCCGCCAGCGCATCATCGAAGGCACCCTGGACGGACGCCTGATTGCGGTCGATGCGGCCGACGGCAAGCCCTGCGAGGACTTCGGCCAGCATGGCCAGGTCGACATCACCGTCGGCATGGGCTCCACGCCGCCCGGCTATGTCTCAATCAATTCGCCGCCGACCATCGTGCGCGGGGTCGTCGTCACCGGCCACCAGGTGCTGGACGGACAGAAGCGCTACGAGCCGTCCGGCGTGATCCAGGGCTTCGATGCGGTGACCGGCGCGCTGCGCTGGGCCTGGGACATGACCCATCCGGACTGGACCGGCGCGCCGCCGCCGGGGCAGACCTGGACCCGTGGTACGCCCAACATGTGGACCAGCGCGGCCGGCGACGAGCAGCTCGGCTACGTGTACCTGCCGATGGGCAATTCCTCGGCCGACTACTGGAGCAGTTCGCGCACCCCGCAGGAAGACCGCTATGCGACCTCGCTGGTCGCGCTGGACGTCACCACCGGCAAGCCGGTGTGGAATTTCCAGACCACCCACATCGACGTGTGGGACTACGACCTGGGTTCGCAACCGACGTTGCTGGATTTCCCGCACGACGGCACCACCGTGCCGGCGGTGCTGCTGCCGAGCAAGCAGGGCGAGCTGTACGTGCTCGACCGGCGCACCGGCACGCCGCTGGTCGGGGTCGAGGAACGCGCGGTGCCGGGCGGCGGTGTGGAGCCGCAGCGCCGCGCCAGGACCCAGCCGTTCTCGCTGTACCACTCGCTGCGCAAGCGCGACCTGACCGAGCGCGACATGTGGGGCATGACCCCGATCGACCAACTGGTATGCCGAATCCAGTTCCGCAGTGCCAGCTACAAGGGCATCTACACGCCGCCGGAAGCCGACCGCCATTCGATCGAGTACCCCGGCTACAACGGCGGCTCGGACTGGGGCAGCGTGGCGGTGGATCCGCGGCGGGGTGTGATCGTCGCCAACTACAACGACATGCCCAACTACAACCTGCTGGTGCCGCGGGCCAAGGCCGACAAGCTGGGCTGGGCGCCACGCGACCAGGTGCGTGGCGACAGCGGCGGTGCCGAGGGCGCGGGCGATCCGCAGGCGGGCACGCCGTACGCGATCAACGTCAACGCCGGCTGGCGCCTGCCGTTCACCGGGCTGCTGTGCAAGCAGCCGCCCTACGGCGGCATCCGTGCGATCGACCTGGCCAGTGGCAAAACGCTATGGGACCGTCCGTTCGGCAGTGCGCGCGGCAACGGCCCGTTCGGCATCCACTCCGGCTTGCCGATCGAGATCGGCACACCCAACAACGGCGGCGCCGTGGTCAGCGCCAGCGGGCTGATCTTCATCGCCGCGGCGACCGACGACCTGATCCGCGCGATCGATCTAGCCAGCGGCAAGACCCTGTGGCAGGCCAAGCTGCCGGCCGGCGGCCAGGCCACGCCGATGGTGTACGCGGTCGACGGGCGCGAGTACCTGGTCATCGTCGCCGCCGGCCATCACTTCATGGAGACCAAGCGCGGCGACTACGTGATCGCCTACGCGCTGCCGCCGGCAAACTGATGCGGACCGTCGCTGCGAGGTCGCGATGCGGGGTCGCGGCGGCGGGACGGGATGGATGCGGGAAGGGTGTGATTGGCCTTGTGCCGCGAACACGCCGATCCCGTCGCGGTGCGTGCGTTGACGCATGTGTGATTTGTCGACGGAGCGGCTTCAGCCGCGACAGGCGTTCACCGGAAGGCCTGTCGCGGCTGAAGCCGCCCCTACGAGAAAACATCGCGATACGCTCAACTTGCGCCGGCGTCTACTCCAACTGATCGCGAGCAAACGCTGCGTCCAGCGCTTCCATCGCATCGCGCGGCTTGAGCTTGGCGGCCTTCTCGAACGCCGCGGCGGCGTCTTCCTCGCGCTTGTCGCCGTACAGCAACAGCAGCACGTTGGCGTGTTCGACGTGGGCGATCGGCGCGTCCGGCACCAGCTTCAGCGCCTGCTGGATATGCTGTTCGGCGGTGGCGGCCTTGGCCCCGTAGGTGAGGCCGCCGATCATCGCGCCGACCTTGCCGATGATCTCGGCGTGGTAAAGGGCCAGCGCCATGTGCGCCTCGGCATGCTTGGGCTCCAGCTCCAGGGCCGCTTCCAGCGAGGCGCGCACCTTGCTGGCGATGCCCTGCTTGAGCGCCTTGACGATGCTCAGGCCCTGGCTGTAGCGGCCCAGCGCGAAGGCGTGGCGGTAGTGGCTGTTGGCCTCGTCCGGCAGCGCGGCGATCGCCGCCTCGGCCAGCGTCGCGGCCTGCTGCAGCCGCTGCAACTGCTCTTTTTCGTCCTCGACCAGATAGCCGGCGTGGATGCCGATCGCCTTGACCGCGACCGAGGCGCCGAACACGCCCAGCGCCTTGCCGGCCTCGTAGGCCTGCTGGAACTGCCCCTGGTGGAACGCCCGCCAGGCCTCGATCAGCGCGGCCGACAGGGTCTGCGCGTCGTGGCCCTTGCCGGCCTTGCCGGCTGCGTCGAGCAGGGCCTGCGCGCGTGCCGGGTCCGGATAGGGTTCGCGGTCGCCAGCGTGCAGCTTGGGCCACGCTTTCTTCAGCGCCTCGCCGGCGTAGGCGTAGGCCTTGGCGTCGTACGGAAACGGCGCCCACGCGCCCGATTTTGCTGCCATGTGGATCTCCCTGTGCGGCGCCGGGCCACGGCGTCCGCGCCGAGCATGGCGCGGGCGCCGGCGCGTGGCAAGGGTGGTCGCGGATAGTGTGTTTGCTCAAGCCGCCGGCGCCAGCATGGCGCGCATCGGGGCCACTGCCGGCCCTTCTGGAGATCGTGCGATGGCGACCAAGAAGCGTTCCACTTCCGCGCTGCGGCCGGACCGGCTGAATCCGCGGCACCTGTGGCTGGCCGGGCTGGGCGTGGTCGCGCTGACCCGCAAGCGCGCGCTGGCCGCCGCGGCCGATGTCGCGCAGGGCGCGGCGACGCTCAAGGCGCTGGCCACGCAACTGGCCGACGAG
>NZ_AQOI01000274.1:0-1478 GCF_000364665.1 Xanthomonas sp. SHU 199 | reverse complement strand
TGCAGCGCGCGCCCGAGTCGCTGGCCATGCGCAGCGCCGAGGCCTCGCTGGCCCTGCGCAACGGCAACCTGCGCCAGGCGCGCAGCTTGCTGGTGGCCCTGCTGCGCGACAAGGACCCACGCGGCTGGCGCTTCGCGCTGATCGCCATGGTCAGCGGCAACCGCGATCCGGAGGTGGCGGCCAAGGCACTGGACCAGTTGCTCGACGCCAATGCCATCCCCGACCAGCTCGAGGCCTGGCAGGAATTCGGACGCCTGGCGCTGCGCCTGGACCAGCCCAAGCTGGCCGAGCGCATCGTCGACCAGTTGGTCAAGCGCTTCCCGCAGGAGCCGCGCGTGGCGCTGCTGCATGCCACCCAGCTGCAGCAGGCGGGCAAGATCGAACAGGCGCGCGCGTTGCTGCAGGGCGTGGAGCCCAAGGTGTCCGGCGACCCGGAACTGCGCACCGCGCTGGCCTATGCCTACGACGCCATCGGCGACACCGCCGCCGCGGCGCGGGTGCTGGCGCTGGGGCCGCAGACCACCCAGAACTACGGCCTGCGCGCCTCGATGCTGGCCAAGCTGCAGGACAATGCGGCGTTGACCGCGCTGTACGACGAGCTGCGCAAGGGTGCCGACCGGCCCGATCCGGAGCGGCGCCTGCTGCTCGGCAAGATCGCCGAGTTCCTCAAGCGCAACCAGGAAGCGGTGGACTGGTATCGCGGCGTGCCGGGTGGCCCGCTGCGTAGCGAAGCGCGGCTGCGCGCCGCCGGCGCGCTGTACGCGCTCGGCCAGAAGGACGCGGCCTTTGCCGAGGCGCGCGCGCTGCAGGACGATGCCGAGGCCGACGATGCCGCGCGCCGCGATGCCTACGTGCTGGAGGCGGAACTGCGCCAGCGCAGCGGCGACGACGCCGGCGAGTTGCAGGTGTTCGAACGCGGCCTGGCCGCGTATCCGGACGACAACGCGCTGCTGTACGCACGCGGGCTGTCCTGGGAGCGTCGCGACCGCATCGACCGCGCCGAGGCCGATCTGCGCAAGATCCTGGTCACCGACCCGGAGAACGTGGCGGCGCTGAACGCGCTCGGCTACACCCTGGCCGACCGCACCAAGCGCTATCGCGAGGCGCTGCAGTTGATCGACCGCGCCCGCACCGCCGATCCCGACAATGCCGCGATCATCGACAGCTACGGCTGGGTGCTGTACCGGCTCGGCAAGACCCAGGAGGCGCTGGTGCAACTGCGCCGCGCCTGGAGCCTGGTGAAGGATCCGGAGATCGCTGCGCACATCGGCCAAGTGTTGTGGGAGCAGGGCAAGCACGAGGAGGCCAACAAGTACTTCGACGAGGCGCGCAAGCTCGATCCCGACAATCGCGCGCTGCGCCGCGCCCTGGACAAGGTGGCGCCGTGACCGCCGGCCTGCGCACCGCCTGGGCGCTGGCCGCCGGGCTGCTGCTGGCCGGTTGCAGTGCGCTGCCGACCCGCACCCCGTCGCCGGTCG
>NZ_AQOI01000273.1:0-1065 GCF_000364665.1 Xanthomonas sp. SHU 199 | reverse complement strand
AGGGACGTACAAGCCCCTCTCCCTGCGGGAGAGGGGCTGGGGGGAGGGTACGGACGCGAAGCGCATGCTGCATGTTGACCGCGCGAGGCTTCGCCCGCGCCCTCGGCTGTCTCTTCGGCGCACCGCGCTCGCAATATTTCTTGGAGGAGGAGCGTTGGTCGTGGAATGCAAGCCACGCTGGTTGGAGTGCAGTCTCCAGCGAGCGGCTATGATGGAGTCAGTTGCCACGGACCCGACCATGTTTCCCAGACTTCCGCCCGTCACTAAAGCGCTTCTGATCGCAAATGTCGTGGTGTTCCTGCTGCAGCAACCCTTTTTGCTGGGCGACGCGACGTTCGAGCCGTTCATGCTGTGGCCGATCGGCGTCTTCGATGCGTTCTCGCCCGGGCAGAACTTCCAGCTCTGGCAGTTGCTGACCTACGGCTTCCTGCACGGCAGCTTCTCGCATCTGTCTTTCAACATGCTGGCGCTGTACATGTTCGGCGGGCCGCTGGAGCAGACCTGGGGCAACAAGCGCTTCCTGACCTACTACCTGGTCTGCGTGGCCGGTGCCGGCCTGTGCCAGTTGCTGGTCGGCTGGTGGATGCTCAGCAACGGCAACGAGCCGTATCCGACCCTGGGCGCCTCCGGTGGCATCTTCGGCCTGCTGCTGGCGTTCGGCATGCTGTTCCCGAACCAGCGGGTGGTGCTGCTGTTCCCGCCGATCCCGATGAAGGCGCGGACCTTCGTGATCGTGTTCGGTGCGCTGGAACTGCTGATGGGCTTCACCGGCTGGCAGCCGGGCGTGGCGCATTTCGCGCATCTGGGCGGCATGTTGTTCGGCTGGCTGATGATCCGCTACTGGCGCGGCCAGCCGCCGTTCGGCAAGCGCAAGCCGCCGCGTCCGCGCATCGTGCGCTGAGCGAAAACGCCTGCCGCGCTGCTGCTCGTAGCAAGCGCGGCGCCGGCGCGGCGGCACGTTTTCCCGACTCCTGAACGCAAGACGGCGCGGTTGCCCGCGCCGTCTTGCTGTGTGTGCCTGGCCGGCGGCTAGCTGTGTAAACCCACCACGTTGTTCAGTGGAAT
>NZ_AQOI01000272.1:0-951 GCF_000364665.1 Xanthomonas sp. SHU 199 | reverse complement strand
CTTGCCGCCTTGTTGAGCCAAGCGCGCAAACGGGTGCTCGCCGAACACCCGATCCTTGGCAATTCGACGGTTCCGGCGCTTTGCTGCCTCGCTCAAGGGCTTGCGCGCATGCCCTTGATGTTGGATCGCGGGGCGGTAACCACGCCTTTTCAGGTCTGCTTCCCGCGCTGCATCGGCATACCCGCTATCGGCCCATACCGTGCGGCCGGTGTTGTCCGGGTCCAGCACCTGCTCGAAGTGACGGCTGTCGTGCACGTTGGCCGCGCTCACGTCGTAGCGGCGGATGAAGCCCCAGCGACGGTCCGTGCTGGCGTGCAGCTTGTAGCCGTAGAACGCCACCCCATGCTTCCTGGTCCAACGTGCCTGCATATCCTTCTGCGCACGCTTGGCATCGCTCCAGTCCTGGCCGACGTCATCGCCCTGCTTGATCTGCGCGTTCTCTTCGCGCGTGTTGCGCTGGATCGGAGCACTGACGATGCTGGCGTCGATGATCTGACCGCCGCGGGCAATGAACCCGGCACGTTGCAATTGCTCACCGATCGCCGCGCTGATGTCGCCCATCAGATCCTTGGTCTTGAGCCGTTCGCGCCACACCCAGATCGTCTTGGCGTCGGGCACCTTGCCGCTGTGTTCCAGTCCAAGGAATTGCTGGAAGCTGCGCCGATCCAGCACCTGGTACTCCAGCGCATCGTCGGAGAGGTTGTACAACTGCTGCAACAGCAGCAGCTTGATCATCACCTGCGTCGGCCAAGCCGGACGGCCACCGCGCTTGCCAGTACCCAAGGACAGCTTCGCGTCTACGGCGTGAGCAATCCCGGCAAAGTCGATATGCCGTGACAGCAGAGCCAGAGGATCGCCGATCTGCTGCCGCTTGGCTTCGCGTTCGTGGCCGGCAAACAGGCTGATCATCGTGGCGTCCTCGGCGTGTTCTCCAGACCAATGATGCCAAAG
>NZ_AQOI01000271.1:0-5607 GCF_000364665.1 Xanthomonas sp. SHU 199 | reverse complement strand
CACCCCAACCCCTCTCCCGGGGGGAGAGGGGCTTACTGCGTCATCGGCTGAAGCCGCTCCTGCAAGCGCATCCCGGTCTTTGCGCTACACCGCAGTGTTTGGATGGCCGTCGTATCAGCGGAGCCGCAGCAGCTCGCGCAAATCATCCATCAGCAACACCACGTCGGCCGTGACCAGATCCAGATCGCGCGGATAGCCGTAACGCACCAGCGCCACAGGCATGCCGGCGGCGTGGCCGGCCTGCAGGTCGGTCCCCGAATCGCCGACCATCAGGCAGCGCGCCGGCGGCTGCGCGAACCGCTGCGCCAGGTGCAGCAGCGGCGCCGGGCTGGGCTTGCGCTCGGGCAGGCTGTCGCCGCCGAGCACCGCAGAGAACAGATCGGCCACGCCCAGATGGCGCAACAACGGCGGCACCATCGCCGACGGCTTGTTGGTGCACAGCGCCAGCGTCACGCCATCCGCATGCAACTGCGTCAGCGCCTCGGCCGCACCCGGATACAGCCGCGGACTGCGCAACAGGCATTCGGCGTAGTGACGCATGAAGGTCGGCATCACCGTCTCGAGTGGCGTGGCGTCGCCGGCATGCCGCCAGGCGCTCTCGACCAGTTTGCGCACGCCCTCGCCGATCCAGCCAAGCACGGTCGCCTCCGGCACGCGCGGCAGGCCGAAGTCGGCCAGGGTACGGTTCAGCGCCTCGGCGATGTCGGCGCCGCTGTCGACCAGGGTGCCGTCCAGGTCGAACACCACCAATGCATAAGGAAATGTCATGTCGTGCCAACACAGGGGGACAAGTGCGCATTGTAGGTGGCGCAATGTCGGACGCGGTTGCGACGCGCGCGCGGCGCGTGCCCTGCCTTCGCTGGCACGCGATTGCGACCACGCCACGCCCGCTACGGCAGCGCCGTGACGGCGACCGAGCGCGCGAACCGCGCTCACGCGATCCATCCCGGCCCGAGTCAACCGCTCGATCCCTGCGCTCGCGCGCACGACACCCGAGAACATCACCGGTTGGCGATCCCCACCCATGTTTCAATCCACGCATCCGTGAGGACGCGACCAGGTCGATCCGCGTGCCGGAGGATGAAGTCGCTGTTGCAACCCGAGCAGCATGCCCCTGTGGGAGGGACTTCAGTCCCGACGCGGGAGCGACGGCCAGGTTCTCGGCCTGCACCCACATCCCATGGTTGTTTCAACACACGCACACGCGAGCGTGTGCGACCGCTGACGCTGTGCTTGCTGACCGACTCGATGTGCTTTCAATCCACGCCCCCCGCAAGGGCGCGACACAGACCCGCCGTCGCCGCACCGTAACCCCAGGTGTTTCAATCCACGCACCGCTCCCGGCGCGACGATAGAGGGTACGACAGTCTCCCGTGGCACACGTTCCCATGCAATCAGCCGGGAAGGCAGTCTCCCAGGCAACGCCACCGCCTCAACCGAACAAGCGCCCCTGCGCCTGCCCAGGCTCGCGCTCGTGGAAGCCGGACAGGCCGACGCCGACCAGGCGGTAGCGGGTGGATGCCGGCAGGTCCACCCGCTCGCGCAGCGCCAGGGCGATGTCGATCAAGGCCTGCAGCGAGTCCGGCGGTTGCTCCGGGGTGAAGCTGCGGGTGAGGATGCGGAACTGCGCGGTCTTCAGCTTCAGCACCACGGTGCGCGCGATGCGCTCGGTGCGGCGGGTGGCGTTCCAGGTCTTCTCCGCCAGTTGCCGGATCGCCGGCTCCAGCGCCTCCAGCGCCAGGTCTTCGGCGAAGGTGTCCTCGGAGGAGATCGACTGCACCGGCTGGTCCGATTCCACCGGGCGTTCGTCGATGCCGCGCGCGCGCTGGTACAGGCGCAGGCCGAAGCTGCCGAAGCGCGCTTCCAGTTCCGCCTCGCTGCGCGCGCGCAGATCGCCCACGGTGGCGATGCCCAGTTCCGCCAGCTTGGCCTCCATCACCTTGCCCACGCCGGGCACCTTGTTCACCGGCAACGGCGTCAGGAAGGCTTCCACGCGATGCGGGCGGATCACGAACTGGCCGTCGGGCTTGCGCCAGTCCGAGGCGATCTTGGCCAGGAACTTGTTCGGTGCGATGCCGGCCGAGGCGGTCAGTTCGGTTTCGGCGCGGATCTGCGCGCGGATGGTCTGGGCGATCTCGGTGGCGGTGCGCAATTCGCCCTTGGGCTCGGTGACGTCCAGGTAGGCCTCGTCCAGCGACAGCGGCTCGATCAGGTCGGTGTGGCGCTGGAAGATCTCGCGCACCTGCCGCGACACCGCCTTGTAGCGGGCGAAATCCGGCGGCACGAAGATCGCGTCCGGGCACAGCCGCTCGGCACGCAGCGCCGGCATCGCCGAGCGCACGCCGAACACGCGCGCCTCGTAGGAGGCGGCGCACACCACCGAGCGCATGCCGCGCCAGGCCACCACCACCGGCTTGCCGCGCAGCGCAGGATCGTCACGCTGCTCCACGGACGCGTAGAACGCGTCCATGTCGACGTGAATGATCTTGCGCATCGACCCCATACCCTACGCCTGCGAACGGTGTGCGCATGATAAGCCCCGCGCTGCGCACGGACTGAGAATGCGCGCCTTGATCCGGCGCAGTGCGCGCGCCACCGCCGCTGCCGACACTACGCGTGCGTACGGATAAAACGTTTGATTGAACGCGCGAAGCTCATGCACTCTTGCGCGCCTCGACTGTCTCGCCTGGGAATGTTCCGCTCATGAGTCGTCTGTCCTCCTATTCGCGCGAGCAATTGCTCGCCAGCGCACGCGGCGAGTTGTTCGGCGCCGACGCCGCGCGCCTGCCCAACGATCCGATGCTGATGTTCGACCGCATCGTCGCCATCGACGAGACCGGCGGCGCGCACGGCAAGGGCGTGATCCGCGCCGAACTGGATATCCGCCCGGACCTGTGGTTCTTCGGCTGCCATTTCATCGGCGATCCGGTGATGCCCGGCTGCCTGGGCCTGGATGCGATGTGGCAGTTGACCGGCTTCTTCCTGACCTGGCTGGGCGCGCCCGGCCGCGGCCGCGCGCTGGGCGTGGGCGAAGTGAAGTTCACCGGGCAGGTGCTGCCCACCGCCAAGCAGGTGGTGTACGAGATCGACATCAGCCGGGTGATCAACCGCAAGCTGGCGATGGCGGTGGCCGACGGCCGCATGTCGGTGGATGGGCGCGAGATCTATACCGCCAAGGACCTGCGCGTGGGCCTGTTCACGTCGACGGAGGCGTTCTGATGCGGCGCGTGGTCATTACCGGAATGGGCATCACGTCGTGCCTGGGCAACGATCTGGACATCGTGTCGCGCGCCTTGCGCGAAGGCCGCGCCGGCATCCGCCATAACCCGCAGGCGGTCGAGGCCGGCCTGCGCAGCCAGATCGGGGGCGATGTGCAGTTGGACCTGGACGCGGCGATCGACCGCAAGCTCAAGCGCTTCATGGGCGACGCCTCGGCCTACGCCTACCTGGCGCTGCGCGACGCGCTGGCCGATGCCGGCCTGGACGAGGCGGCGATCAGCGACCCGCGGATCGGCCTGATCGCCGGCTCCGGCGGCGGCTCCAGCCATTGGCAGGTGGAAGCGGCGGACCTGCTGCGCAACCGCGGCGTGCGCAAGGTCGGCCCGTACATGGTGCCGCGCACGATGTGTTCGGCGGTGTCGGCGAGCCTGGCCACCGCGTTCAAGATCAAGGGCGTGAGCTACTCGCTGTCGGCCGCGTGCGCGACCTCGGCGCACTGCATCGGCGCGGCGGCGGACCTGATTCGCCACGGCCAGCAGGACGTGATGTTCGCCGGCGGCGGCGAAGAGCTGGACTGGACCATGAGCCTGATGTTCGACGCCATGGGCGCGCTGTCCACCGGCTTCAACGACACGCCGGCGGTGGCCTCGCGGCCCTACGACGCCGCGCGCGACGGCTTCGTCATCGCCGGCGGCGGCGGCATGCTGGTGCTGGAGGACTACGACCATGCGGTGGCGCGCGGCGCGCGCATCCACGCCGAACTGGTCGGCTACGGCGTGACCTCCGACGGCGCCGACATGGTGGCCCCGTCCGGCGAAGGCGCGGTGCGTTGCATGCGCATGGCGCTGCAGGGCGTGGACGCGCCGATCGACTACCTCAACACCCACGGCACCTCGACGCCGCTGGGCGACGTCACCGAGCTGGACGCGGTGCGTGCGGTGTTCGGCGACGCGGTGCCGCCGCTGTCCTCGACCAAGGCGCTGTCCGGGCATTCGCTGGGTGCGGCCAGCGTGCACGAGGCGATCTACTGCCTGCTGATGCTGCGCGACGGCTTCATCGCCGGCTCGGCCAATATCGACACGCTGGATCCGCGCGCCGAGGGCTTCCCGATCGTGCGCGAAAGCCGCGACGCGGACTTGCGCACGGTGATGTCCAACAGCTTCGGCTTCGGCGGCACCAACGCCGCGCTGGTGTTCGCCAAGGCCTGACCGTATCCAGGCCGCACGGCGCCTTTGAGGGCGCCGTGGCGCGGCTCAGCGTTCCAGTTGCTTCACGTCGTGTCGCCCGGCGGCCTCGTCCTTGTGCGGTTCCGGCTTGGCCGGTGGCGCTGAGGGCGGAGGCGGAGGTGGCGGAGGTGGCGAACTCGGCTTCGGCGGATGCCGCTCGACCCACTGGATCGTCGCGGGCGTGGGCGGCCACGAAGGCGATGCCGACGGTGCGGAAGCAGACGGCGGCACCGGTTGCAGTCCCATCGATTCGCGCTGGCGGCGGTCGCTGTCCTGGCGTTGCAACTCCTTCGCCAGTTCCTTGTTGTAGCGGGGATTGAGCGCATCTGGCGGCGGGATCTGATGCATCCGCTCGCCCGGCGGCGTCCATGCCGGCGTGGCGCTCACGGCCTCGGAGGAAGACGCCATTGGTGGCGGCGCCCGCCATTGCGGCGCTAACTGCCGCTGCAACGGCGCCGGGATCTGCGCTGGACCAGCGGCAGTCGCCGCGCTTTCCAGCGGGCGGTAACGCGCGCGTTCGCGTGCCCATGGCTGGCCGCGATAGTGCGTGTCCCAGTAGCGGTCCAGCGCGAAGCCGACCGTGGGCACACCGAGCGAGGCACCGGGCGCGACGCCCTGCCCCTGTTCGTGAAAGTCGATTGCACCAGCCGGCAGCCAGCCGCGTTTCTCGCGCCAGCTGACATCGCACCAGGCCCAATCCCGTGTGCAGCCATGCACCTGCAACGCGTCGTCGGTGGCCGGCGTAGCCACGCGCGGATACTCCGGCGCCGGGCCGGCGCGCAGGCTGGCACCGATGCGCACCGTGCCGCTGCCGTCCTGCGCCAATGCCGGCGCGGCCATGCCCAACAGCAACGGCGTCCACCACCCTGCTCGCTTCATGCGGTCCTCCTTGTGCAGTGCGGCAGTGCCCTGCGCCGCGATCGCGGCGGCGAAGATCGCCGTGCCGCTGTGCTGTGTTCTAGCACAGAGGAGCGGGGATTCGGGATTGGGGATTCGGGATGACCAGCCTGCGGCTGTTGAAAGCCGGGAATCGGGAATCGGGAATCGGGAATCGGGACGGCAGCGTAGTCCGCGGAGCACAATCGCTGCAAAGCGATCCAGTGCGCCGATAAAAAACAGCTGCTTTTGTGGGAGTGGCTTCAGCCCCGACGGGCTTTCCCGG
>NZ_AQOI01000270.1:0-2422 GCF_000364665.1 Xanthomonas sp. SHU 199 | reverse complement strand
CGGCGCGTGGCGGACCGGCCGTCGCGCGACCGCGCCTGCAGCAGGTGGCCGGTCGGCACGCAGGCCACAGCCATGGCATGCTGCACGCGGGGCCGCGCCTGGCGGGAGCAGGCGCGGTGGGGACGGTGGACGCACCGGGCACGGCGGCGTCCACCGCGGCGATGCACTTTCTTGCGGTGACGCCATGCGCACGCACGGGACCTTGATTCAGTGGAACGAGGAGCGCGGCTGCGGCCGGGTGCGCCTTGCCCATCGTGAGACCGAAGCCGAGGTGCAACGCGCGGCGTTTCCTGCCGACGGCGTTCCCCCGCGGGTGGGCGAACTGATCTCCTTCGACCTGGAGCACGACGCGCAGGGACGGCCGCGGGCCATGCGGGTGATGCGTCCCGGTCGGGCGCCTGCATCGCCCACGCGTGCGGCACCGCGTCCGCGTCGCGGTCTCTGGCTCGGCGTGCTGATGCTGCTGGCGGTGCTCGCGATCGCGGCCTACGCGGCGCTGCGCTTCGTGGCGGCACCCCAGGCAAGCCCTGCGGCACCCTCGGTGCCGGTGTCGTCAGCGCCTACCGCGCCCACGACGGCGCCTGCCTTCCACTGCGACGGCCGCACGCACTGCGCGCAGATGACCTCGTGCGACGAAGCGGTGTACTTCCTGCAGCACTGCCCGGGTGTGGAGATGGACGGCAACCACGACGGCGTGCCGTGCGAACGGCAGTGGTGCCGATCTTCGCGTTGAGCGTCTGCAGCCGCGTGGGCAACGCGGGGTCTTGACCGGGCCGTGATCCGCACTCCGTTACGGTCGCCGATTGCCTGCAGGTGACGCATGACCGAGCCACGTCTTTCCCCCGCCAAGACCCGCGCCCTGTCGCTGGGTCTGTTTGCCTTCGTCGCGGTCTTCGCCGCCATCGTCTGGTCGCTGCTGCGTCCGTACGGTTCGGTGTACTTCTTCCCGGTGCATTTCCTGGTCGGGCTGGGCCTGCCGTTCCTGTTCTACGCGCTGGGCGCCAACCGCGCCGCGTTCCTCGCCGGGCTGGGGCTGACCGCCATCGTCCTGGTGCTGTTCAACCTGTGGGGCGACCAGGTCGGTGGGATCGGTCCGCGCGTGTTCGACTGGGCGCATGCCGTGGCCGGGATCCTGGGCATGCTGCTGGCCTACGGCGTGTTCCGCCTGTCCACCCGTGTGCGCCAGCGCCACGTGCGCTGAGCGGTCCTCACTCCGCGTCGTCGCTGCGGGCGAACGGCGCCAGCCGCAGTTTCACCCGGTGCTCCACGCCGGCCGGGCACTGCCCCGGCGCCGGTCCGCGGAAATAGCTGCGCTGCCAGCCTTCGCGGCTGGCGTTGGAATCGGGCTGCTCCAGGTCGTGCAGGAACTGGCCACGGCTGCGCATCCACGCCTGGTGCTCGCGCTCCAGCTCCGGCGTCTGCGACAACGGCTGCCAGCGCGGTTCGGTCTCGGCCAGCACCCGTCGCTGCACCGGGAAGAAGTGGCAGAACGGCTCGCCGGCCTCGAACCGGACCCGGCCGGGCCGGGTGAACTGCCAGTTCATGGTGAAGGTGTACGGACTCCAGTCTGTCTCGATCAGCCCGGTGAGCCCGGCGATGCCGTCCTTGGGCCAATTCACCGGCGCGGTGACGTACAGGTCCACGCCGGCCTCGGTGCGGAACAGGCACGGCACGTGGAAGGTGAGCACGCCATAGCCGAAGTGGCTGACCGCCGGCGCGTGCGTCCCAGGTGCCGGCTGCACGCGCAGGTCGTCGAGCGCGTTGCCGCCGTTCCACTCGGCCTCGAACGCGGTCTGGCACAGCAGTTCCCAGCCATGCGCGTTGGCGATGTCCAGCGGCAGGCAGCGGTAGGCGTAGCGCTCGGCGGTCTGGTCCATCCACGGCCGCTCGCGCGGCGCCGGGCGCACGTCGAGGGTGTGGCCGTCGAGAACGTGGGCGGTGAGTTTCATGGCGCTTACAGGACGATGGACCAGCGCCGAGTGTGACGCCAAGCCGCGGCCTTGGCGACCGCGGCTTGGCGGTCGGCGACGCTCAGGCCGCTTCGAAGTCCAGCAGCGCCACGCCGTCGCCGACCAGCTCGCCCTCGCGTACGCGAAAGCCCTGCACGGTGCCGTCCGCCGGTGCCTGCAGGGTGTGCTCCATCTTCATCGCCTCCAGCACCAGCAGCGGCGTGCCGCGGCGCACCTGGGTGCCGGGCGCCACCAGCAGGGCGACGATGCGCCCCGGCATCGGCGCGGTCAGGCCGCCGCCTTCCACCGCCAGCTGGTCGGCCTCGGCGACCGGGTCGTGGCGTTCGAACAGGTAGCCGTGGCCGTCGACGAACAGGTGCAACTGCGTGCCGGCGAACACCGCATCGGCCTGCACCCGCTGTGTGCCGAGAAACGCAGACAGGCGCCCGTCGCGCAACTGGCCGCTCGCCTCG
>NZ_AQOI01000269.1:0-603 GCF_000364665.1 Xanthomonas sp. SHU 199 | reverse complement strand
AACCCGCCAGCCGCCGGCATGCGCGGTCAGCTGCAACGTGCGTTGCGTTTCGCCGTGCTGCAGGGTCAGCGCACGCGGCGCCGGCGCGCCCAGCCGCCAGCCGTCGCGCAGATCCCACGGCGAGTGCGGATCGGCAGTCTGCGCCGCCGGCGCGTGCTCGTGCAGTTGCCAGGCCAGCGCCGCCAGGCGCCACAGCGCGTCGGTGGTCGGGACGGGGGTGTCGAACAGCGCCGCGTGCTCGCGCTCGATCAGCGCGGTGTCCAGGTCCGCCTGCGCGAACGCGGTGGTGCCGACCAGGCGCTGCAGGAACGCGGCATTGGTCGACACGCCGACCACCTGGCACGCCGCCAGCGCCGCCTGCATGCGCCGCAGCGCGCGCTCGCGGGTCACGTCCCAGACGATCAGCTTGGCGATCATCGGATCGTAGTGCGGGCCGATCACATCGCCCTGCTCGACGCCGGCATCGACCCGCGTATGCGCGTCGGCGGCGGGCAGGCGCAGATGCTGCAGCGTGCCGATCGAGGGCAGGAACCCACGCGCCGGGTCTTCGGCGTACAGCCGCGCTTCCAGCGCATGGCCGTGGATCGCCAGTTCGTGCTGGCG
>NZ_AQOI01000268.1:0-1173 GCF_000364665.1 Xanthomonas sp. SHU 199 | reverse complement strand
GCGGCAGCGGCTGCCCGGCGGCCACGCGCAACTGCCACTCCACCAGGTCGGTGCCGGTGATGCACTCGGTGACCGGATGCTCCACCTGCAGGCGGGTATTCATTTCCATGAAGTAGAACGCGCCATCGGGCGCGACGATGAACTCCACGGTGCCGGCGCCGACGTAGCCCACCGCACGCGCCGCCTCCACCGCGGCCTGGCCCATCGCCGCACGCCGTTCCGCGTCCATGCCCGGTGCGGGCGCTTCTTCCAGCACCTTCTGATGGCGGCGTTGCACCGAGCAGTCGCGTTCGAACAGGTAGACCAGTTCGCCGTGCGTGTCGCCAAACACCTGGATCTCGATGTGCCGCGGCCGCAGCACGTACTTCTCCACCAGGACGTGCGCATTGCCGAACGCGGCCTGCGCCTCGCGCTGGCAGGCGGCGAGCGCGGCGGCGAAGTCCTCATCGCGATCGACCCGACGCATGCCCTTGCCGCCACCACCGGCACTGGCCTTGATCAGCACCGGGTAGCCGATGGCCGCGGCCTGTGCGCGCAGGAAATCCGGGTCTTGTTGCTCGCCGTGGTAACCCGGCGTCAGCGGCACCCCGGCGGCCTGCATCAGCGCCTTGGCCGCACTCTTGTCGCCCATGGCGCGGATCGCCGCCGGCGGCGGCCCGATGAACACCAGCCCGCGCGCGGCGCAGGCTTCGGCGAACTCGGCGTTCTCGGACAGGAAGCCGTAACCGGGATGGATGGCCTGCGCGCCGCTG
This sequence comes from Xanthomonas sp. SHU 199, assembly GCF_000364665.1. Lineage (NCBI taxonomy): Bacteria > Pseudomonadati > Pseudomonadota > Gammaproteobacteria > Lysobacterales > Lysobacteraceae > Xanthomonas > Xanthomonas sp. SHU 199. Next base: position 421 of record NZ_AQOI01000268.1, on the reverse strand, counting down.
CGTTGCGCGGCCTCGAGGATGCGCTCGCCGCGCAGGTAGCTCTCGCGCGCCGGCGCGGCGCCGATGTACACGGCCTCGTCGGCCAGGCGCACGTGGCGGGCATCGCGGTCGGCATCGGAATACACGGCCACGGTGGCGATGCCGAGCTTGCGGCAGGTGGCGATCACCCGGCAGGCGATCTCGCCGCGATTGGCGATGAGGATCTTGTCGAAGGTCGGCAGGTCGGGGGTGGCCATGGTCGGGTGCCTGGAGAAGGTTAGAGGTGTCGCGCTTGCGGTGCGCAGACGTGCGCAAGAGTTGCGTCGTAGGTGTTCAGCCGGAGCAGCTTCAGCGGTAGAAGTTGCTGTTGCCGTGCTTTGGCTTTGGCTTCGGCTGTTGCTCCGGCTTTTGATTTACCGGGTTCCCTTCCGAAGCGGCGGCC
>NZ_AQOI01000267.1:0-7885 GCF_000364665.1 Xanthomonas sp. SHU 199 | reverse complement strand
CGGCGGCGCCTTGGGCGGCGGGGGCGGCGGCGGCGCCTTGGGCGGCGCGCTGCTGCACGCGGCCAGCATCAACAAGGCGCTCGCGGCGAGGGGCAATCCATAACGCATCGACATCGACTCCTGTGGCAGGGCGAAACTAGAGGGGCAGCCGTGCAGACCCCATGAAGGTGCACGGGGCGCAGTCTAGCTGGCCGGAGGCGGGGCTTGGTGTGCGGTGGCGGTCGGGACCCGGAACGCGGAACCCGGAACCCGGAACCCGGAACCCGGAACCCGGAAAGCGTAGCGACGCGTCAGCGCAGCGGCGCATGAGGCAATGCCACAGCGAATCCCCTGGCGTGTAAACGAGCCCGAACCGGCAATTACCGTCCCGAGTCCAGCAAGCGCATGTCGCACATCTGTCCGCCCCTGAGTCCGCGCTGTCCCGGGCCTCCGGGTCCCGGGTCCCGGCTCCTTCCTCAGCGCCGCCGCCGCCCGGGCCCCAGCTTGCGGGTGACGGTGTTGCGGCCCACGCCCAGGCGGGCGGCGGCTTCGGCGCGGCGGCCCTGGGTGAAGCGCAGCGCCACTTCCAGCAGCGCCTTGTCGAAGCGTTCGCGGGCCTCGGCATGCAGGCCCTCGGCGCCGTCGGACAGGCGCTGCTGCGCCCAGGCCGACAGTTGCGTGTCCCACTCGCCGCCGTCGCCGCTGCGCTCGCGGCGGCCGCCGCGCAGCAGAGCGGCCTCGACGTCGCCGGCATCGATGATTTCCGCCGGCGCCAGCGCGGCCAGGCGCCAGCACACGTTCTCCAGTTCGCGCACGTTGCCCGGCCAGGGATAGGCGCGCAGCGCGTCCAGCGCCGCAGGCGCCAGCCGCTTGGGCGGGGTGTCGAGCTTGCGCGCGGCCATCGCCAGGAAGTTCTCGGCCAGTTGCGGCACGTCGGCGCGACGCTCGCGCAGCGGCGGCAACTGCAATCGCACCACGTCCAGGCGGTGCAACAGGTCGGCGCGGAAGCGGCCCTGTTCGACCAGCGCCTCCAGGTCCTGGTGGGTGGCGGCGATGACCCGCACGTCGACCCGGATCAGTTCGCGCCCGCCGACGCGGAAGAATTCGTTCTCGGCCAGCACGCGCAGCAGCCGGGTCTGCAGCGGCAGCGGCATGTCGCCGATTTCGTCCAGGAACAGGGTGCCCCCGTCGGCCTGCTCGAAGCGGCCGATGTGGCGGCGCTGCGCGCCGGTGAAGGCGCCGGCCTCGTGGCCGAACAGTTCGCTCTCCAGCAGTTCGGCCGGGATCGCGGCGGTGTTGAGCGCGACGAACGGTTTGCGCGCGCGCGGCGACTCTGTGTGCAGCGCGTGCGCGACCAGTTCCTTGCCGGTGCCGGTCTCGCCGTTGATCAGCACCGACAGCGGCGCCTGCGCCAGCCGGCCGATGGCGCGGAACAGCGCGCGCATCGCCGGGGTGTCGCCGATCAGTTCGGTGCTGCCCTGCCCGGCCGGCGCCACTGGCGGTGCCGCGGCGATGGCGCTGCCGGCATCGGGCAGCGCGCGTGCGGCCAGCGCCACCGCATCGTCCAGGTCGAACGGCTTGGACAGGAACTCGTGTGCGCCGCCGCGGAACGCGCCGGCGGTGCTGGCCACGTCGGTGTAGGCGGACATCACGATCACCGGTAGTTGCGGGTGCGCGGCCTTGAGCTTGTCCAGCAGCACCAAGCCGTCGTCGCCGGGCATGCGCACGTCGGTGAACAGCAGGTCGGGCATGGGCCGCTGCGCCAGCGCCTGCAGCGCGGCGGCGGCGCTGTCGAAGCCGTCGACGCTGTAGCCGGCGTCGCGCAGCGCGGTGGACAGCACGAAGCGCACCGAACGGTCGTCGTCGACCACCCAGATACGTTGCGTTCCTTGCAGGGAGTCGGTCATCGCAGTGCTCCTAATCGGTGTCCGCTGCGCGCTGCGGCAGCAGCAGGGTGAACACGGTGTGGCCGGGGCGGGAGCGGTAGGTCAGCGAGCCGGCATGCTCGCGCGCCACCTGCTGGGCCAGCGCCAGGCCCAGGCCGCTGCCTTCGGCGCGGCCGCTGACCAGCGGCAGGAACAGGTGCTCGGCCAGTTCCTCGGGCACGCCGCGGCCGTCGTCGACGATCTCCAGGCGCAGGCCGCGCGCGTGCACGCGATCGCGGATGCGCTGGCCGTGCTCGACGCGGGTGCGCAAGGTGACCTGCGCCGCGCCGGCCTGGATCGCGTTGCGCACCAGGTTCCACACCGCCTGGGTGAGGCGGTCGGCATCGCCGAGGAATTCGGGGATGCTGGGGTCGTAGTCGCGCTGCAGGCGCACCGACCAGCCGCCTTCGTTCTCGGCCAGGCGCAGCACCCGCTCCAGCACCGCGTGGATGTTGAGCATGGCGTGCGGGCGCGCCGGCGCTGGCGACAGCAACTGGTCGAGCAGGCTGTTGAGGCGCTCGATCTCCGCGCCGATCAGTTCGATTAGTTCGCGCTCGTCCTCGTCGCGGTGCTGGGCGCGGCGCGCCAGCAGCTGCGCGGCGCCCTTGAGCCCGGCCAGCGGATTGCGCAGTTCGTGGGCCAGGCCCTTGAGCGCCGCGCTGAGCGCGTTCGGCAGGGCCTGCGCCGGGTCCGGCGTGGGGAATTCGTCGACCGGGTGCGCTTCCAGCAGCCAGCCGCCATCGTCCAGCCGCGACAGCCAGCCCTCGGCGAAGCGCGGCGGCTCGCCGGGCACGGCCAGGGCCATGCGGTGCAGGCGCAACACGTCGCGCTCGTCGTTGCGCAGGAACCGTGCGAGCGCATCGCCCTGCACTTCCAGCGAGGCCAGCGGCTGGTCGAGCAGGCGCCGCACGCTGACCCCGAGCCAGCGCGCGAAAGCGGGATTGGCGCCGCGCAGGCGGCCGTCGGTATCAGCCCAGACCACCGGGGTGCCAAGGGCGGAAAGCGGGGGCGGCGGGGTGTTCATGGCCATTGCACCAATGTAGTGCAAAGCCGAGCAGGCGGCACGGGCGAGCGGCGCATGGCCCGGCCGCTGCCCTCGCGGATGGCGCGTCGCGCAGCCGCCTGACGACCAGTGGCTGCCGCCACCCGCCCATGCATCACGACGCAACCAGGACTCTTGCGTAAAGCCGGGGGTGTGGCGAGGCGAATGGCCACGCGGAATACCTCGATCTTTTGAGAATGGCCGGCGCTTCCCCCCAGGAAGCGCCGGCGAAGGCCGCGGCCGCGTGGACCGGCCACAAGCGCCGGCCACACGTCCTGCGACAAGGCCCGCGACCGCCGTCGCGGGCCGGCGAAACTCACAACTCGTAGGCGGATTCGCCATGCGAGGTGATGTCCAGGCCCTCGCGCTCGGCGTCTTCCGGCACGCGCAGGCCGATCACCAGCTTGGCGATCAGGAAGCCGACCACCGAGACCACGCCGATCCAGCCGACAGTGATCAGCACGCCTTCGGCCTGCACCAGCACCTGGTGGCCCATGGTCACGCCCTCGGCGTAGCCCATGCCGCCCAGCGCCTTGTCGGTGAACACGCCGGTGAGGATCGCGCCGACGATGCCGCCGACGCCGTGCACGCCGAACACGTCCAGGGTGTCGTCGGCATTGAGCAGCTTCTTCAGCCCGGTCACGCCCCACACGCAGATCACGCCGGCGGCCACGCCGATGGCGATGGCGCCGAACGGCCCCACGGTGCCGGCGGCGGGGGTGATGCCGACCAGGCCGGCGACCATGCCCGAGGCCACGCCCAGCGCCGAGGACTTGCCCTTGATCACCTTCTCGGTCAGCGACCAGGCCAGCACCGCCGCGGCGGTGGCCAACAGGGTGTTGAGGAAGGCCAGTGCGGCGGTGGCGTTGGCTTCCAGCGCCGAGCCGGCGTTGAAGCCGAACCAGCCCACCCACAGCAGCGAGGCGCCGACGAAGGTCAGGGTCACGTTGTGCGGCTTCAGCGCGGTGTGGCCGAAGCCCAGGCGCTTGCCGACGAAGTACGAACCGACCAGACCGGCCACGCCGGCGTTGATGTGGACCACGGTGCCGCCGGCGAAGTCCAGCGCACTCCTGCTGAACAGGAAGCCCGGGGTCGACCACACCATGTGCGCCAGCGGCAGGTAGCCGAAGGTGAACCAGATGACCACGAACAGCAGCACCGCGGCGAACTTCACCCGCTCGGCGAAGGCGCCGACGATCAGCGCGCCGGTGATGCCGGCGAAGGTCAGCTGGAAGGCGACGAACACGTACTCCGGCAGCTTGAAGCCCTTGGAGAAGGTGTCGGCCAGCGTGGTGGTGTCGACGCCCGCCAGCAGCGCCTTGTGCAGCGTGCCGATGAACGGACCGCCGTCGGCGAACGCCAGACTGTAGCCGTACACCACCCACAGCACCGCGATCAGCGAGAACACCACGCCGACCTGGATCAGCACCGACAGCACGTTCTTGGCGCGGACCATGCCGCCGTAGAACAGCGCCAGGCCGGGCACCACCATCAGCAGCACCAGCAGCGTGGAGGTGAGCATCCAGGCGACGTCGCCCTTGTCCACCACCGGCGCCGGCGTGGCCGCGGCCGCGGCCGGCGCGGCGGCCGGTGCGGGCGGCGGCGTCAGTTGTTCGGTGACCACGTCCGGCGTCGGCGCCGGGGTGGTTTCGGCTTGGGCGAAGGCCTTGCCGGGGATGCCGACCGCCATCGCGCTGACCAGCATCAGCATGCATACCGCGTAGAACCGGGCCTTCCACCCGGCGAACAGACCTGTCTTCATGAAGGGCTCCAAGGTGGGGTTAGAGCGCATCGGCGCCGATTTCGCCGGTACGGATGCGGACGACCTGCTCGATGGCGGTGACGAAGATCTTGCCGTCGCCGATCTTGCCGGTGCCGGCCGCGCCCTGGATCGCCTCGACCACGGCGTCCAGACGCTCGTCGGTCACCACCGTCTCGATCTTGATCTTGGGCAGGAAGTCGACGACGTACTCGGCACCGCGATACAACTCGGTGTGGCCCTTCTGCCGACCGAAGCCCTTGACCTCGGTGACGGTGATGCCGGACACCCCAGCCTGCGACAAGGCCTCGCGGACCTCGTCGAGCTTGAATGGCCGGATGATGGCGGTGATCAGTTTCATGCGCATACCCCGTTGGTGGAAGGAACCGGCCGCCGAAGGCCGACCGGCACTGGGCCCATCGACCGCGCCGCGAACGGCGCGGGTGCTGCTGCGCGATGCGTTCCGTGGATCACGCCGTGGCCCACCGCACCCAAGGTGCGGCGGCGACGGCGACGTGGGAGGGAACGTGGCCCACGGCACGCAAGCGCTCTGTTGCGCGGTCCATCCCCTGGACACTCGATGACGCGATGGTGGGCGCGGACCACCTGCGCGGCTCCCCAGCCGGGCAGGTGGCGGCGATGGCGAAGGAGGGAGGGGAAGCCTTCGCCATCGCCGCGCGTGGAACTCAGTTGGCGTAGTACAGCTGGTATTCCAGCGGGTGCGTGGCCGCGCGGAACTTGGTCACTTCCTGCATCTTCAGCGCGATGTAGCCGTCGATGAAGTCGTCGGTGAACACGCCGCCGGCCTTGAGGAACTCGCGGTCGGCGTCCAGCGCTTCCAGCGCCTGGTCGAGGCTGGAGCACACCTGCGGGATCTGCTTCTCTTCTTCCGGCGGCAGGTCGTACAGGTCCTTGTCGCTGGGCGCGCCCGGGTCGATCTGGTTCTTGATGCCGTCCAGGCCGGCCATCATCAGCGCGGCGAAGGTCAGATAGCCGGACTGCAGCGGATCCGGGAAGCGGATCTCGATGCGGCGCGCCTTCGGGTTGGACACCCACGGAATGCGGCACGAGGCCGAACGGTTGCGCGCCGAGTAGGCCAGCATCACCGGCGCCTCGAAGCCCGGGACCAGACGCTTGTAGCTGTTGGTGCCGGAATTGGTGAAGGCGTTGATCGCCTTGGCGTGCTTGAAGATGCCGCCGATGTACCACAGCGCCATCTGCGACAGGCCGCCGTAGCCGTCGCCGGAGAACAGGTTGGTGCCGCCCTTGGCCAGCGACTGGTGCACGTGCATGCCCGAGCCGTTGTCGCCGACGATCGGCTTGGGCATGAAGGTCGCGGTCTTGCCGTTGCGGTAGGCGACGTTCTTGATGATGTACTTCATCATCATCAGTTCGTCGGCCTTCTTCACCAGCGAGTTGAACTTGGTGCCGATCTCGCACTGGCCGGCGGTGGCCACTTCGTGGTGGTGCACTTCGACTTCGATGCCGACCTGCTCCAGGGTCTTGCACATCTCGGCGCGCAGGTCCTGCAGCGAGTCGGTCGGCGGCACCGGGAAGTAGCCGCCCTTGACCGCCGGACGGTAGCCGCTGTTGCCGCCTTCGATCTTGCTGCCGCTGCTCCAGGCCGCCTCTTCCGAATCGATCTTGAAGAAGGTGTGGCCCATCTCGTTGCCGAAGCGCACGCCGTCGAAGATGAAGAATTCCGGCTCCGGGCCGAAGAACGCCTGGTCGGCGATGCCGCTGGACTTCAGGTAGGCCTCGGCGCGCTTGGCCACGCCGCGCGGATCGCGGCCGTAGCTCTGCATGGTGGCCGGGTCGAGGATGTCGCAGGTCAGCACCAGGGTCGGATCGGCCATGAACGGATCGACGAAGGCGGTGTCGGCGTCGGGCAGCAGGACCATGTCCGACTCGTTGATGCCCTTCCAGCCGGCGATCGAGCTGCCGTCGAACATCTTGCCTTCCTCGAACAGCGCCGGCTCGATGATGCTGACCGGGAAGGTGACGTGCTGCTGCACGCCGCGCATGTCGACGAAGCGCAGGTCGACGAACTCGATCTTGTTGTCCTTGACCAGCTTCTCAATAGTTTCCGCAGACATTCGATGCAACCTCGGGTTGTGAAGGGCGTGGGCGAGTATCAGCAATCGCCATGCCAAGCGTGTGGCACTCACAAGCCCTTGATTCTGCTGAAGCGTGCACGCGAAGGATGCAAATGCACTGCACTTTAGTGGTGCATTCACACCTGAACGCACCAAATTTGTGCGCGAGGCGGATGCTCTATCCTTGCGCAGCTTCCCCTCCCCCAAAGCGACCCTCTCCTCCATGAGCGATCTGTTGTCGGCCCTGCTGCTGGGCATCATCGAAGGCCTGACCGAATTCCTGCCCATTTCCAGCACCGGGCACCTGTTGATCGCCGAGCGCTGGCTCGGCCACCGGTCCGACTTCTTCAACATCGTGATCCAGGCCGGCGCGATCCTGGCCACCACCCTGGTGTTCCGGCAGCGCCTGTGGGATCTGGCCACCGGCCTGGGCGACCGCGCCAACCGCGACTACGCCTTCAAGCTGGGCGCCGCCTTCCTGGTGACCGCGGTGGTCGGTCTCATCGTCCGCAAGGCCGGCTGGCAGTTGCCCGACAGCGTGCAGCCGGTGGCGTGGGCGCTGGTAATCGGCGGCGTGTGGATGCTGGTGGCCGAGTACTTCGCTGCGCGTATGCCGGAGCGCGAGACGGTGACCTGGACGGTGGCCATCGCGGTCGGCCTGGCGCAGGTGGTGGCCGGCGTGTTCCCCGGCACCTCGCGCTCGGCGGCGACGATCTTCCTGGCGATGCTGCTGGGCCTGAGCAAGCGCTCGGCCGCGGCCGAGTTCGCCTTCCTGGTCGGCATTCCGACCATGTTCGCGGCCAGCGCGTATTCGTTCCTGGAGCTGTACAAGGACGGCGGCCTGGGCAGCGAGAACTGGGGCGACGTGGCCCTGGCCTTCGTCGCCTCGATGGTCACCGGCTTCGTGGTGGTGAAGTGGCTGCTGGGCTACATCAAGTCGCACCGCTTCACCGCCTTCGCGGTGTACCGCATCGTGCTGGGCGCGGCGCTGCTGCTGTGGTTGCCGGCGGCCTGAGGGGTTGCATCGGCGGGGCGCTGCGCGCTCCTTACCCTCACCCCAACCCCTCTCCCGAAGGGAGAGGGG
>NZ_AQOI01000266.1:0-5943 GCF_000364665.1 Xanthomonas sp. SHU 199 | reverse complement strand
CCGCCTGCGCCGCGCGCCAGCGAGCCGACCGCCGCGCCGGGTGCCGCCGATCGCGCCCTGCACGAGCGGGTCCGCAGCGGCGTGGCCCAGGCCGAACAGGCGATCGGCAAGGGTTGGGACGACAACAGCGAGCGTATGACCGCCAGCCTGACCTTGCTGGCCAGGCAGAACGGCTTCAGCGAGCGCGATCAGCTGGCAGTGGGCTTCAACCGGCCCACCGCCGCGCACCAGGGCGGCGAACTGGCGTTCGTGTACCGCAACGGCGGCGACGTTTCGCCCGATCCCTACGCCAACCGCGCGCACATGCCGACCAGCGAGGCGATCGCACGGCCGGCGCAGGAGACCTACCAGCAGCTGCAGCAACTGGGCGCGCAGCAGGGCCAGGCGCAGCGCCAGGCGCAGGAGCAGGCGCTGCAGGCCTCGCAACAGGGCCCGACGCGGACCGATCCGCCGCAGGTGCTGAGCCGTTGAGCGCAGTGGCCGGCGGGATGCGCCCAGCGCCCGCTGCCCTTGCGTCGCGCCATGGTCGCGGCAGGTCGCGGCCATGGCATGCGCTTCGCGCCGCCTCCGCCGAGGCGGAAGCGCGGCGCCATGGCGCATGGAGTCGCGCCGGGCTTACGGCTGCCAGACCAGGTTCTGGGTCTTCGGATCGGCGGTGACCTTGTCGACCTTGCTGGCGCCGTCGAAGGACACCTGGAACTCGTTGAAGCTGTCGAGCCAGTAGCGCCATAGCGGCGCGTCCAGGCTCGGGTTCTCGCTGGTGATCGGATAGCCCAGCGCCATCAGCACCTGCTCGCGGGTCATGCCCTTGGTCACGCGGTTGGCGGCGATCGCCTCGCGGATCTTCGGCGGGTAGGCCGCCAGCTTCGCCGTGGGATCCTGCGCGACCACGTAGCGCTGGGCGAAGGCCTCGTTGCCCAGGTCGCGGCTGTAGTCGTTGCCGATCGACTGCTTCTTGCCGTCGATCAACACATTGACCCGGTAGCGGCCGTAACCGGTCACCTGCACCGGCGTGCCGGCCGGGATCACCCGCTTGCCGTCTTCGGCGTAGTTGCTGTCGCTGATCCAGCTGCCGTCGCTGCGCATGTTGCAGCACAGGAAGCCGGAGAACTTGGCATCGGCCGCCGCGGCCAGCTGCGGCAGGGCCGCCGCCAGGGCGAGGGCGAGAACGAACGGGGAACGGAACGAACGCATGGCTGACTCCTTTCGGCGCGGCGATCCTGCCGCGGGTGGCACGAGGGTGGGAGGGCACCGCCTCCGCCGCGGCGCCCGCGCGCATTGTGCCGGCTGGCCTGCACCTGGGATAGCGGCGCGTTGCACGGTGACGGCGGACCGGTGGCCTGTGTATGCTCGAACCTCGTGGACACCCTGACGCCCGCCGAGATCTCCCTGCGCATCGACGCCCTGCGTCGGGAGCACCGCGCGCTCGACGAACAGCTGCAGCGCATCCCGGCCAATCTGGACGACGAGCTGGAAGCCAAGCGGCTGAAGAAGCGCAAGCTGCAACTGAAGGACTGCATCCTGCGCCTGGAGCATCTGCTGATCCCCGACGAACCGGCGTGAGCGCGGCGACCTTCTTCAGCGTCGGCCATTCCACGCGCAGCCTGGAGACTTTCCTGCAGATCCTGCAGGGCGCCGGCGTCACCCGGCTCGCCGACGTGCGCGCCTTTCCGTACTCGCGGCGGTTCCCGCAGTTCGACGGCAGCGCGCTGGCACCGGCGCTGGCCGCCGCGGGGATCGCCTACCGGCACTTCCGCGCCCTGGGCGGACGCCGCGGCAAGCAGCCGGGCGTCGATCCGCAGCGCAACGGCCACTGGCGCAGCGTCAGCTTCCACAACTACGCGGATTACGCGCTGGGCGCCGAATTCGCCGAGGCGCTGGCCGAGTTGCAGGCCTTCGGCGAGGACGGCGTGTGCGCGGTCATGTGCGCCGAGGCCTACTGGCGGCAGTGCCACCGCCAGATCGTCTGCGACCATCTGCTGCACCATGGCCATCCGGTGGTGCACCTGATCGATGTCGGCCGCCAGGAGCCGGCCACGCTCAACCCGGCTGCGCGCAGCGACGCGCAGGGGCAACTGGTCTATCCGCCCGATGCGGCGGCTGCGGGGCCGCGCACCGGAGATCTGTTCGACGCCTGAGCCGCGCTTCCATGGTCGCCGCGTCAGGGTGTCCGCCGCGTCGCCACGCGCCGGGATTCCACTGCGGGTCGCGCCACGCGCTGCGGCGTCAGACTCAGTCCTGCGGAACCGACGGCACCGCGATCGCGTTGCTGTGCGGCGTATCGTCGGTGCTGACGAGCGTGGTGGTGCCCTGTTCGCTCGCTCCGTCCTGGTTGGCGGCGAGCAGGCGCAGAGGCTGGCCGCGATAGCGGTACTCCAGCGCCTGCTGCAGCTGGTCCAGCCGCGCCACCCGTGCGCACAGCGCCTGCGCCTTGGTTTCGATCCCCTTGCTGCGCGCATCCAGCCGCGCCTCGAGGGCGGCGTCCATGCGGTCGGCGCGTTCGCCGATGGCCTCCGCGCGGCCCGTCACGACCTGCCAGAGCACGTGTCGGGTGATGCTGCCCACGAAGCTTTCCGCCTGCGTTTCGACATAGTCCTCGAACCGGTCGTCGAACGCCTCCTGGTCCCAGCGCCCCTTGCCGAGGGTGCCGTCGACGTAGGCGTTGGCGTGCGTGCGCAGCCGTTCGATCTTGCGCGCGTTGCCGGCACTGCCGGTCAGCATCTCCACAACGGAACCCAGCACGTCGTAGCTGAGATCGACCACCTCGTGAGAGAGATCGGCCACCTGCGGCATCAGCGCGCGGGTTTCGCGTTCCATCTCCAGCAGTCGCTGCGCATCGGCGTCGCCGATCTGCTGCACCTGGCGATCCACGCTCAATTCGCCCGCATGGAAGAAGATCTCGCGCGGCCCGTCGCCATCGCTGCGGGTGAGCCAGATGCCGCCGGTGTCGGCGAGCACGTTGAACGGTGTGCTCAGGCCGCACTGGCGCGAGGACACCTGCGGCCGATGGTCGTGCTTGCCAGCGTCGTCGCCCTGGTCGGCCCACGCGGGCCCGCTGGAGGCGGCAAGCAGCAACAGAGCGAAAAGAGGAGCTGTGCGCATCGCCGGAACCCGCAGCAGGGAGTTTCAAGCATGCTCGGGCCGAACAGGCCCACGGTCGCGTGTCGGAAGTCACTGTGCCGCGACGTCAACCGCCGCGCCGCAGTGATAACAGGGCGCCTTTATGCATGGCGCGTCGCCACGCGCCAGGATCTCACCGCATCACGAGGGCAAGTGCTGCGACTGCCGCCTCAATCCTGCGGAACCGGCGGCTCCTCCACCTTCGCCGCTTCCGGGCTGACCCGCTCGATGGTGTGGCGCAGCTCACGGCCGAGGATGAACTTGGCGTCCTTCGCCCACGCATCCAGCCGTTCGTCGAACACCAGCTTGCTGTTCTCGTCCGGCCACACCAGCTTCAGTTCGCGCAGTTTCTGGATGAAGCCGCGGAACAGGGTCTTGTCGAAGAACTCCGGCGCCGCCGGTGCGTACAGCAGGCTCAGACGTTGCGCGGCCTGCTGGCACAGGCTCTCCAGTTCGCCGGCGCCGAGCTTGCCCGGGCCGTTCTTCACCAGGACCGAGATGGCGATGTAATAGCGCTCGAACGCCTGTTGCAGCGAGTGGCCGATGGCGCGCAGGCGGAACACCTCGTCGGTCTGGCCGGTGTTGCGCGCCAGCACGCTGCCGTCGTCCTCGGCGAGCTGCAGCAGCAGGCCTTCGCGCACGAACACCTCGATGGTGCGTTCGATGCGCTCGGCGAACTGGTCCTCGCTCCACGGCAGGAACAGCTCCGCCTGCAGGAACGGGTACACGGTGCGGCCCAGCCGCAGCAGGCCGGCGCGGCTCATGCGGCGGTTGTTCTGGAAACAGCACGCCACCCACGAGGAGGCGGTGAACAGGTGCAGCACGTTGTTGCGGAAGTAGCTCAGCAGCACCGCGTTGTCGCCGTTGACGCTGAGCACGTCGCCGAGCGGATGCGGCGTGCGGGTGAGCACGTTGATCTCTTCGGCGTGGGCGATGATGCGCTCGGGCGAGTGCGGGGTCACCGTGACCCGGTCCGAGTACGGCAGTTCCGCCAGCAGCTTCTTGCACAGTTCGATCTGCGCGATCAGGTCGGCCTCGCCCATGGCGTGCTTGGGCGTGGACAGCAGCGCCAGCGCCAGCAGGTTGACCGGATTGACGTCGGCGGCGGCGTTGATGTGCACCTGGATCTGCTGCGCCAGCGCATCGACGGTGCCGTTCAACCAGGCCGGCTTCTCGTCCTCGCCCAGCGGCTGGCCGTCCCATTCCGGCGCGCGCTGCGCCAGCACCTGGCTCAACGGAATCGGCTCGCCGAAGTTCACCACCACCTGGCCGTAGTTCTGCTTGAGCACCTTGGGGATGCCCCACAGCAGCGCCCAGATCGATTCCTTCTCCTTGGGCCGGCCGCTGAGTTCGTCGAGGTAGCTGTTGCCTTCCATCAGCTTCTCGTAGCCGACGTAGATCGGCTGGAACAGCACCGGCTTGCGCGGCTGGCGCAGGAACGCGCGCAGGGTCATCGCGATCATGCCGCCCTTGGGCTGCAGCAGGCGGCCGGTGCGCGAGCGTCCGCCTTCGACGAAGTACTCGATCGAGTAGCCGCCGGCGACCAGTTGCGCCACGTACTCGCTGAGCACCGCCGAGTACAGCGCGTTGCCCTTGATCGAGCGGCGGATGAAGAACGCGCCGCCCTTGCGCAGCAGGGTGCCGACCACCGGCAGGTTGAGGTTGATGCCGGCCACGATGTGCGGCGGCACGATGCCGCGTTCGTACAGCAGATAGGACAGCAGCAGGTAGTCCATGTGGCTGCGGTGGCTGGGCACGTAGATCACTTCGTGCCCGGGCGCTGCGTCCTTGAGCTTGTCCAGGTGGTGGACCAGCACGCCGGCGTAGATGCGGTTCCAGACGTGGGTCAGCAGGAAGCTGGCCGAGCGCACCACCGGGCTGGAATAGTCGGCGGCGATTTCCCAGGCGTAGGCGTGCGCCTTGCGCCAGGCGTCCACCGGTTTGCTGTTGTCGCGCTTGGCCTGCGCGGCGATCGCCTCGCGCACCGGCTCGGCGGCCAGCACCTGGTCCACCAGCAGGCGCCGGGTCGACAGGTCGGGGCCGATCACGGCCTCGCGGATGCGCCGGAAGTGGGTGCGCAGCACGCGCTGCAGCTTGCGCACGGTGCGCTCGGGCGGCAGCCCTTCCTCCACCGTCTGCCGCATCGACACCGGTGGGGCGAAGCGCACGATGGTGCTGCGGCCGTTGAGCAGCACGCCGAGCAGGCGCCGGAAGCTGCCCACCAGCGCCCAGTTTTCCGAGAACAGCACGGCGAACCAGCCGCTCTGCTTGTCCGGGGCGCGGCCGACGAAGATCGACACCGGCACCAGGTGGATGTCCAGGTCCGGGCGCTCGCGGTGCGCCTGCAGCAGCTTGGCCAGCGAATCGGAGTGGGTCTTGGCGCCGCGCTGCTCCGGCAGCAGCGCGTGGTTGCTGCTGCGCCGGGACAGCGCCAGGTAGGCGCGCTTGCGGCCCAGCGGGTCGCCGGGCAGCGGCACCAGCGGCGAGGGCAGGCCGGATTCGCGGCAGGCCTTGTCCAGGATCAGCGCGTTGGACAGGCCGTAGTCCTCCAGCACGTACACCACCGGGCGGCCGTCGTTGTACTGGCCCGGCTCGGCCGGTTCGATCTTCAGGCCCAGCCAGGGATCGGCCAGGCGCCCGAGCAGGCGCGCCCACAGCGGCCCCTTGGCCTGGCGCGCGGCGGGTGCGGCCACCGGCAGGGTGGAGGGAGCGGCGGTCGAGGAGGGGGACGCGCCGGGGGCGGCCGGGGAGGCGTCGTCGAGCGCACGTGCCGCGTCGGCCGCGCGTGCGGCCGCGGCGTCGTCGGGGAACGGGAGGGGATTC